>JAGGDZ010000358.1 GCA_024648655.1 Chloroflexota bacterium
CTAACCGTGGACGAATTCGCCGCACTTGGCTACAACATCGTCATTTTCCCGGTCAGCACCCTGCGAGCAGCCGCCAAGACTACCGAAGACCTGCTCACCGACCTCAAGCGCACCGGCACTCAAAAGAACTGGCTTCCCAAGATGCAGACCCGCGCCGAGCTATACGATCTAATCAGCTACGACGCCTACGCCGAGGCAGACAGCGCCCTAGCTCTGCGGGGAGATAGAGGTTATATGCATGGACACACTTTTAAGTAAGGGGAAGGAATCTCAAGGCATATTGAAGTTATCATTCTTTGAGGACACTGATACTCTTTCCAAGGAACGGAATACCGGCAAGCGAGGAGGATGATGTTGCAGAGAATCTCATTGTCGCTTACGATTCCAACGGAGATGTTGTAGGCTTCACGCTGAAACGCGCTGTCGAATTGCTGCTGCCTCACAGCGCATGCCTGAGCCCGTATTATCCGCCACCAACAATGACTAATCAATCGTATCTGGGAGAAAAGCAATGACAACACCCGACTACAGCCCCGGACTTGAGGGCGTGATTGCCACCGAAACCTCGGTATCCTATCTAGACGTGGACATCGAGCAGATTCTCGTGCGCGGCTACGACCTCATCGAGCTAGCGCAGAACCTCTGCTATACAGACGTCGCCTACCTTGTAATCTACGGCGAGCTGCCCACGCCCGCGCAAGCTAAGGCGTTCTGCGACAGGCTCGTCGCCGAAGCGGAAGTGCCCGACGAGCTTTACCGCCTGTTCGAGCTTATGCCCAAATCGACAGTGGCAATGGACGCCCTGCGAACAGGCATATCCTTCCTCGCGGGATACGAAGATCCCGACCTGCTGCACGATAACTCGCACGAAGCGAACCTGCAGAAGGGCATCAAGCTGCTGGCGCAGACGCCCACGCTGGTTGTGAACTCCTACCGCGCCTTGAACGACATGCCCATCGTGCGCCCTGACCCCAACCTACCGTATATGGAAAACTTCCTGTACATGCTGC
>JAGGDZ010000101.1 GCA_024648655.1 Chloroflexota bacterium
GGTTCCTGGAGGAGGGAGCGAACTACCAGGTCCAGCTGAGATCGGTGGCTGACGGCAAACCGGGTCTAGGCAGCGAGGTGTCGTTCACCACGCCGCCCGCCGACTGACGGGTGAAGGGAGGAGCAAAGCCAGCGCCAATATGACGATGGACGAGAGCAACTTGAGTCTTCCACATGTCCCGCCAGATGGCGCCGATGTCCTGGTTTCCGACCCGTTCGCAGAAGTTCCGGATGAGTTGCGACAGATTGCCGGCGATAGTGGGGAAATTATGGCAGCGCGCCCTCTTTCCTGAACACATCCGCCAATTTTGCGACCCCTTCCCATATGTCATCCACCGAGGGAAGCGCAAAGCACAACCGGATGTAGTTTGCGGCTGCATCCGGGTCGGCAGACCAGTCCGGTCCCGGATTAAAGGCGATTCCCTCTTCTAGCGCCGGCGCAACCAAGTTACGGGTATCGACTCCTTGGGGGAACTTGAGCCACAGGTACATTCCGCCCCTCGGCATCTCGAACTCCACCTGCGGCCCGAAAGACTCTCTTAGCGCGCTGCCGAGAGCGTCCCGCTTTCGTTGCAAAGCCGCCCGCAGGTCCTGGATATGCTCTTCATAATGGTTCGCGAAGAAGTCGCCGACAATCAGCTGGTCCATTACACCGCTGCCCGCATCGTTCTTGGCAGTTATGAACCGGCTCAAGACCTCCCATGGGGCGACCATGTATCCTAAACGCATTGCGGGGCCAAGGTTCTTGGAGAACGAGCCGATGTGCAGCACACGGTTGGTGTCGTCCAGCGCCTTGATAGCAGGCTCGTACTCATCCTCGAATACAAGGTCCGCGTAGCACTCGTCCTCGAAGATAGGGACGCCGTACTCGGCGCTCAGCTCCAGCATCCGGTGGCGGCGCTCCATGCTCATCACGGAGCCGTTGGGGTTTTGCAGAGTTGGAATCGTGTAGATGTATTTTGGCTGCACTCCCCTACCCTGCAGGTCCTCAAGCAGTTCCTCAAGGTGGTCCATCCGTATGCCATTATCGTCAATCTTCACGGCGACGAAATTCACATTGCGCTTTCTCAGGAAGTTCAGCGCGCCGGAGAAGCTAAACTCCTCCACTATGACCGTATCGCCCTCCTCCAGCAGCACTTCATTGACAATCTGGATGCCCTGCCCGGAGCCGGAAGTGATCAGGACTTCATCCACGGTGATGTCGATGCCGCGATGCGCCTTCAGCTTGTCAACCACGAACTGGCGCAGCGGCAGGATACCCTGGGGACCGTCGAGACTGTACATGGACATGTACTTCGGGTCGCCGCTGAACACATTCGCAGCAGCCTCGATAAACCCCTCCATCGGCACCGAGTCCGGGTCGCTGTGCCCGCCGATGAAGTTATATCTCGGATGCCCCTCCCACTGAGCCGCGGGAGCAGGCAGGTCCTTGTTGAAAAGGGTCGAATAATCCAGGGCGTTACTGGTCATGGGGTGGTCCTCCGATAGTAAGTGTGCGTGTGCCTATACGCCGGCAATCAGATGCCGTTAGGATAGTAGCACTGTCGGCGGTGGATGTCGAATAAGTAAAGGGGAGAGAAGTTCTTAAGGGCGTCTCCAATCAAAGCGTACGCCGAGTTCGCGCAGCAAGAATTGTGTGTTTCCATAGTTAATTTGAAATTGGATGCACAGATCAGGAAGTTTTACACTGGATTGGGAAGCAGGAGCAGATTGTTCATTTGTGATGACTGTGGCATTGTGTTCCATTCCATAAGCAGCCAGCCAACCGTCCGCAGCATCTGCAAATCTGTTTGATGCCGCGGCACTAAATTGGGAGTTTGTCTGCACCCAGTCGGACATCTGTGAGTAGGCTTGGGTAACGTGGGCATCAATCTGGGCAAACGCATGTTGAGGGAGTAGGTTTATCCATTGCTTCAACGCAGGTGGGTCTAATATCTCTTCGCGTACAGGGTTAATAATCAATAACCTTCTATTGGAAAGGTAATGCTCTAGGCAATCCCAGAAACCGGGGCAGAAGTCAGGCGCGTACCGGTCTCTATACGCAGAAATTAGGACATCGGAGTCTAACAGCATTGTGCTGACCTGACTCGTCATTGGCTGATACCTATATACTCGGGTATGCGCTCAAAAGTATCACCCTTCAGATCCGTGAGTGAATAGGCTTCGGTATAGGTCAATCTGCCCTCCTTGGCAGCGCAGAAGACGGAAGATGCAAAGCGTGGTCCCACTCGCCAAATCTGATTGAACCAGAAGTTCCCCCCCTTTACCGATTGTTGGCTGGCGCGCCACTCCCTATCCGTATGCCGGTTGTAGAATTCGAAGAATTCGCTTCTTCCCGTCAGACGCAAATCCAGTGCGCGCCGCGCTGCGACTATAGAACTCACCTTGAATTGGCGGGCTGCGGACGAATAAGGATCTCTAGTCTGTTTCGCTTCATTCCAGAATTCGCGGAATTCGCCTTCAGGCACTAAGAATTCTGCTGCCGTCTTGTCACAAAAGTGCTCCGTATCGTTATCAACCGGCTGCATATCTTCGAAATGCGATACTCCAGTCTCCCCTATGAAGATATGTGCCAGTTCGTGCGCCAGCGTAAACATCTGAGCTGCCTTGAAGTCGGTGTTATTCACAAAGACTAACGGAGCATACTCGTCCACCAATGCGAAACCTTGAAATTCTTCCGGGTCGAGTTTCCGATGTGTATTATTTCCTACGATTCCATTA
>JAGGDZ010000331.1 GCA_024648655.1 Chloroflexota bacterium
GGGAAGCGCTGAGGACTTCCAGTTTCTGGTTCCTGACACTGTCGATCATGGCGAGATCTCTGGTGAGCGGAGGCATAGGACTTCACCTAGTGCCATTCTTTATCGACCTGGGGGCGTCAAGTGTGACCGCAGCGGCGCTCGCGGGGTCAGTCGGGCTGATGAGTATTCCCGGCAGGTTCGGCCTTAGCGCTCTTGGAGACTTCGTCAACAAGCGCTACGTGATGGTCGCATCTCTCGCGCTGATGTCTGTGTCCATTGTGTTTATGGCGCGGGCGCCGAGCGTGACCGCAGTCATCCCCATTCTGGTGGCGTTCTCAGCTTCTCAGGGTGGCATCTCCGTAATACCGCAGTCTCTGATTGCGGACTACTTTGGACGCCGTTCTTACGCGACAATACAGGGCTTCAGGTCAACTATCCAGATGATCGGGATCATCGCCGGACCGATCATCAGCGGCTACGTATTCGACACAACCGGAAGCTATACCACCGCCTTCCTAGGCTTCTCTGGGGCTGCGCTGGTATCTATGGCGTTAGTTTTCATGGCCAAGCCCCCTGTGAAGGTGAGGCCAGCCGCGAGGGTTAGGAGATAGAGCCCCAGCTTGGACGCTATCTCTTTAGGGCAAGGGTACGTATGAAGTCCGACGCTTAAAGTTCGGTCTTAGGGATGTCCTTAGTCGGATCTACGAATGGCACACGGACTACCTGTGCGTCTACGATGCCGTCCTTGGGAAGCTGGACCTTGACCTTCGTGCCTCGCCTCCAGTGTGACCGAGGCATGACGGCAAGAGCTATGTTCGAGTCCTGGTTGGGCGACCAGAACGCGCTGGTAACGTAACCAACGTCGTCGCCTGAGTCGCCGTCTTTCACCAGGTAAAAGTCCTCGTTGTACCAAGTGATAGGCTCGCCTCCGACCTTCAGACCGACCAGGCGCTGCTGGACCCCCTCCTGTTTTATCCTGGCCAAGGCTTCTTTACCTATATAGTCACCTTTGTCGAGGTCCACCTGCCAGCCAAGCCGGACCTCGAACGGATTGTTCTCGATGTCCATGTCCTGACCGTAGGACAGGATTCCGGCCTCCAGTCGTCGGACGTGGCTGGGGGCGATCACGCCCAAGTTGAACTCTTCTCCCTGCTCAAGGATGTACGGCCAGACGTCATCCGAG
>JAGGDZ010000236.1 GCA_024648655.1 Chloroflexota bacterium
AGTACCGCTGCTTTGCCGAGGAACATGGCTGGGACGGCGACATCGACCACATGCACGCGGTGCCCTGCCTGGTTGACGACGACGAACCGACCGCACGTGCGCGGATGTCAACCGGGTTGATTGCGTCGTTCAACAGCGGCAACCATCCAGGATTGCAGGAACCCGAGCTCGACCTGGCTGCCCGCGGCGAGCAGAACTCCACATATGCGCCGCAGGTCATCGAGCAGAGCCCGGTCGGACCGCCGGATCGAGTCCTGGAGTGGTTTGACGACTTTGTCGCAGCCACGGGCGCCCGCAACTTCGCGCTCTACATGGAGGCGATTGGCGACCCGCAGGCAACACGCACATCAATCCAACGTTTCGCACGCGAAGTCATGCCTCGGCTGAAGGGAACCTAGTGTTCACCAGTCTGTGCGATTCAAGGCGCACACGTCTCGGAAGAATCGCGCTGCAGCGACGCAGCCTAGATTGATATAGTATTTTGCAGACTATAGGTATCAATCTCTTCGAGCTAGGAGTGCCGCATGTCCTTCGTTGAGGACGCAGCCCCGGTATCCCCTCATGCGAAACAGGGAATTGCACCGAGCGGATCCTCGGTCGGGCGGCTCATTGCGCCCATGAAATCGACACTGGTGACGGCCTGCGTGCTTCAGGCCATTAGTTCCGCCTTCGGAGTCATGCCGTTCATTGCCGTCGCTGAGCTCGGTCGGGTGCTTCTCGCTGAAGGACCGACTGATGAAGGCCGGGCCTGGCTGATCGCGGGAACGGGCGCCGCCGCGATGTTGCTCCAGTTCGTCTTCTTCATGGCTGCGGGCGGATTGACACATCTGGCGGACGTCGATTTCCAGTTCCACCTCAGGCGCAGCATGGCGACACATCTCAGCATGGTTCCGCTGGGCTGGTTCAACGATCGCAACGCTGGGGCAGAGAAGAAGGCGCTTGAAGACGACGTCTCGGCGTTGCACCACCTCGTCGGACACTCATACACCAACATCGTGGCGGCATTGGTCACCCCGCTAATCGCATTGGCGTATCTCTTCTAGGTCGATTGGCGACTCGCATTCGCAGCCCTGATCCCGGTCCTGGGTGGGTTCTTGCTGTACGG
>JAGGDZ010000016.1 GCA_024648655.1 Chloroflexota bacterium
GCTACACCTACACCCGCGCTGTCCGCGCCGTTGCCGCCGCCCACTCCGACCACCGTCCCAACCGCCACACCGCAGCCCGTTGTCATCAGCGGCGGCACAGGTGCTCCGTCCGACTCCGCGGACGACGCCATACGCGCTCGACGCTTCCGTCAGCCCGGCTTCATCGGCGTTCCTACCGACGATGTCGTGCCCTTCACTAATATCGCAGAAGATGCACTCGGCGAGAACGCCTCAGTCACCAACGACCTCACCGGAGTCGCCATCTTCGACTTCGACCGCGACGGCGACCTCGATTTCTACATAACCCAGTCACGCGGCAATCCCAACCTGCTCTTCCGCAACGACGGCGGCGAAAAATTCACCGAAGTCGGCGTGCAGGCGGGTGTGTCCGCCAATGCCTCCAACAGCACTGGCGTCGTCGCATGCGACATAAACAACGATGGCTACCAGGACATCTATCTCAGCGCGCAGGGCATCATCGGCGATGGCCTGGACTACCAGGACGCCCTGGAAGATGACATGCTGCGAGAAGCGGTCAGCGACCGCCTCATGCGTAACAACGGCGACGGCACTTTCACGGACATCACCGCCGCCGCATTCGGTGATGATGCCAACTTCCGCACCGGCACAAGTCCCGCTTGCGCCGACATAGATCGTGACGGCTGGGTGGACATCTTCGTCGCCAATCGCTCCGACATGGACGCCGTACACCCTGGCGCTCCCACACGCGGCAACGAGAACGTCCTCTACCATAACAACGGAGACGGCGCCTTCACCGAGATAAGCGCGGACGCGGGAGTGCGCGGCGAGCAGGTCGTAACATGGGCAACGCTCTTCTTCGACTTCGACGACGACGGCGACCCGGACCTCTGGACTGCCGACGACGGTGGTCCCGTCCGAATATACCGCAACGACACAGACGAAAACGCCGTGCGCTTCACGCCGGTTGAGCGCCCCATGGGCCTCGACAAGCGCGGCAATTGGATGGGATTTGCGCTCGGCGACTACGACGGCGATGTGGACCTCGACATATTCGTGACGAACATCGGCTACCATCCTAAGACGCGTCCCCTCCCTTTCGAAGGCGCGAGCGGAGACTGCTCCAGTGAGCAGCTCTACTCCATTTCCACCTGTGCCCACTATCTGCTCCGCAACGATGGTACGATGGTCGTTCCGCGCCTCGGCGAAGTCGGATTTTTCCCCGATGTAGCGCCCTCCATCCCTATCGAGCCGAGCCGCGTAATGCCGCCCGAATCCATCGACCCGGTGCAGATATGGCTCGACTGGCGTGTGCCAACCGGCCTAGCCGCCTATGACTTCGGCTTCGGCGCTGCCTTCTTCGACCTCGAAAACGACGGCGACCAGGACCTCTACTGGACAGGTTCAGCGCTCGGACGCGGCGAGTCCCCTGATGGCAAGTGGTTCCCATCAGCAGGACGCATGCTGCGCGGCGATGGCAACGGCAGCTTCCAGGACATCACCGTCGAGGCGCGCCTGCTCAACATCAAAGACGTGGACTACGGTGTCCTCGACCCAACCAGTCCGCGCTTCGACCGCGATAGGCAGCGCATCGACACAGCCTATCATGAGAACGGCAAGGGCTTGGCAAAAGGCGACCTCAACGGCGACGGTTACATAGACCTTATTGGAACTAACAGCGCAGGCCCGATATTTACAGGATCAGGAGATGAGCTTGCTTTCGAGAAGGGCCCCACATTCGTCTGGCTCAACGGCAACGGCGAAAACAACTGGCTCACCCTGCGCCTCAAGGGACGCATGGCAGAGGACGGCACCGGCAGCAACGCGGACGCCATCGGTGCGCGCGTCTTCGTAACCAGCACAGACGCCGATGGCAACCGCCGCACTCAGACCGACGACGTAACCGCCGGCTCCAGTTTCCTCTCCATGTCCAGCCTCGACCTGCACTTCGGCATCGCCGACGCCGACATCACCGAAGAGATAACCATCTTCTGGCCCAGCGGCATCCGCCAGGTTATCCGCAACATCCCCGCCAACCAGCTCATCCGGATAACCGAGCCTGCCTTGCCAGGTCAATAACTCCTGTGATATATTTTGGCACAGGTGAATAGAATATATGAGCGTACCTGTTTTGTTCCTCCGGCTACTGTAGTAAAGGCTGCCATGTCCTACCGACACTACTTCCGCGCAGGACGTATGGGTCTATGTCTATAAAGACCCGCAACGCGCGTTATATCCCACGCAGAAGAAGGAGGAAATGCTGGAGCGTATCATCCTCACATCCTCGAATCCGGGCGATACGGTCCTGGGCTGCTATGCCGGCAGCGGCGGCACTCTGCTGCAAGCCTACAAGCTGGGGCGGCGCTTCATCGGCAGGGACGACTCCGAGTCCGCGCAGGAGGTAATCGAGCGACCGTTGCGGGGTCGTAGAATTGGCTGCTGTTCACTCGCTGGGCCGAACGGCCCGTTGCATTCTGTTTTCACATCGATTCAACGAAATCGAGCGGCTGCTTCGTAATTTTCAGGGACGTACCAACAATGGCGTAGCGCTGATTGTCTTGGTGGATGGTCCTTACTACAACGAAAGCCGACTGGCGAGACTGCAAGGCTTAGTCCGCCTACAGAGTCCGTTCAGTTATGTGGTTGGCGTCAACGAACTGCATACACTACTTGAAGCAATTGCGAATGCGAAAGTGTAGAGCGTAATTTTATCCATCGACGCCAGCCACATCTCCCACCAACGTCGAAGCGGGTCGAACATCCGCTGTCAGCCGTTCCTTCTCCGCCGCCAGCTTGCGAAATTCGCATTCCACCTGAATGCCATGCCAGAACTCGTCCGACTGACCGAAGAATGCTCCAAAGCGTATGGACATAGCAGGTGTGATGGAGCGTCTCGCATGAACTATCTCGTTAACCGCGCGCGGTGATACGCCTATGGCGCGCGCCATCGCATTCTGCGAAATACCCATTGGCTTCAGGTATTCTTCAAGGAGAATTTCGCCGGGAGTGATTGGACTGTCCATCTATCGCATCCTGACATATTATATCCTATAACGTTATAGGTATGGTGTCAGTGATAATCCATAAATTCAACCTGTCCGGGACCGAATTCAGTCCATCGGAAGACGATTCGCCATTGGTTATTGACTCTGATGGAGTGAAGCCCAAGGAAATTGCCTCGTAAAACTTCTGGGCGGTTACCCGGCGGCACTGCCAGGTCACTGAGAACGCGAGCCTGGTTCATCTGGATCAATTTTCTTAGCGCGACTCGCGAAATGGCGGCAAAACGGCGATTTCTTCCCGTAAAGAACAGTTCTTCCGTATCTCGGTCCGCGAATGACCGGATCACTGCCGTACGCCCACATCAGTCCGCCGCTCAGCGCCGCTTAGTCCCCCGCGCTGGCAGCCGCTCGCCTCTCCTCCGGCACCGCTGCCTCCCAGTCTCCAATCAGCCGCTTTGAAGTGTCTTCAAGGCTTATCGTCACCAGCGCGCCGCCTACGCTCATCACTGCTGACAGCATGAACAGCAGGGTGTACGAACCGGTTAGGTCTAGCATCAGCCCCGCGACGTAACTCACGAATGCGTGTCCCATCTGCGCGCCGGACATCTGCCAGCCATAGACCGAACCTATAGGCCCATTGCCGTAGTATTGCCGGTTGATGACTAGGTAGCCTGTCCATTCGCCGCCGAAACCGATGCCGAACAGCACCGCGAACAGCCAAAAGTGCCACAGCTCGGTCGAGAAGAACAGCAGGATGACCGTCAAGCCCTGAATCATCAGGCAGGTTGCCATTATCGTCTTCGTGCCGTACCGCTCCGCAATTATAGGCGTCAGCATGCGGCTGGGTATGCTCACGAGGGACAGGATGCTCAGAATTAGCGCCGCCTGGGTGAAGCTCAAGCCCTTGCTTATGGCGAACGGCGCCACGAACAGCAGCACGATGCCATGTCCCGCGCAGCCGAGACCATGTATGGCAGGCAGATTCCAGAATGCTTTCGTGCGCCGCACATGCTGGTTGAACACTTTGGCGCGCGCGCGCTCTTGGTCTTGCGAAAGCCCGCCCTCTTCCCGCTCGCTCTCTTGCGTGCCATACGCGGATATGCCCATGTCGGCGGGCTTGCTTCGGAACACCAGCGTCAGAAGTAGCATGAACGCTCCGGCAGCCAGGCCGAAATAGATAAAGGTACTCTGCCAGTCGATTCCTTCCACGAGATTGATGAGCACCGGCGCCATCACCGCGGGTCCAACACCCGCCGCTGCCCAAAGTACGCCGGTCGCAAGGCCGAGCCTGTGTCTGAACCAGCCGGAGACCGCCGCCATCAACGGTACCATGAATATCGCCTGCACCGCGCCGCGCAGCACGCCGAACGACAGCCACAACTCCCAAGGCGCGCTGACGAAAGCCACGAGCAACATGACGCCACAGTAGGACGCAGCACCCACAATCATCATGTTGCGCGGCCCATAGCGTTCACCCAGCCAGCCCACCACCGGAGACAACAATGCGCCGCTCAGAAAGAACAGAGTGAAGGACAAGCCCACGCCGGAGGCGCTGAAGCCGAAATCGCCGTTCGTATCCGTTAGAGGTTCCACCAGCACGCCACTGGCGAAGTTGACGGACAGCGCGACCATCTGCACGAGCGCGAGGACGCCTACGATGATCCAGGCGTAATGTAACGGTGCGCGGTTAATCCACTGGGACAAGGTGTTGATATGAGGCATCGGCTTCCAAAAAAATCCCTTCCCCCATGAAAGAGGGAAGGCTAGGATGGCGTTAGAATGTCGATTCTATTTTCTGAATCTAAGTGGCGCGGTTACCCCGGAACGCCGGGCAGTTCGATCTCATCCGCGAAATGGCAGCTCGCATATCGCCCCGGAGACACTTCCTTCAGTGGCGGCTCCTTCTCGCGGCAGATGTCCTGTGCAAATGGGCAGCGCGGGTGGAAGTAGCAGCCCGATGGGGGATTCGCGGGGTCGGCGACTTCTCCCTCCAGCACCATGCCGCGCGACTCAATCGCCGGATTCGGCACCGGCACGGACGACAGCAGCGCCTGCGTGTACGGATGTCGTGGTTGTGTGAACAGGTCCTCTGTCGATGCCACTTCGACGATTTTGCCCACATACATGACGGCGACCCGGTGGCAGATGTACTGCACCACGCTCAGGTCGTGGCTGATGAACAGGTACGTGAGCCGCAGCTCTTCCTGCAAGTCCTGCATCAGGTTCAGTATCTGCGCCTGCACCGACACATCGAGCGCGGAAACCGGCTCGTCCGCGATGACGAGGCGCGGGTTCACGACCAGCGCGCGCGCGATGCCGATGCGCTGCCTTTGACCGCCGCTGAAGGCGTGAGGATAGCGCCTTGCATAGTCCACAGACAGCCCCACCAGCCTCAGCATCTCCGCCACACGGTCCTCAAGCTCCGAGCCTCTGGCGATCCTGTTGACGCGAAGTGGATCGGCGACCACATCGAACACGGTCATACGCGGGTTGAGCGAGGCGAACGGGTCCTGGAAGATGAGCTGCATCTCCTGTCGCAGCAGTCGCAGCGTCTCGCGGTCCGCGGCTGCCGTATCGATGTGCTCTCCGCTCTTCATCGTAAAGCGAACCGATCCGTCCGTCGGCTCGACGGCGCGGAGGATAGCCCTGCCCGTTGTCGTCTTGCCGCAGCCCGACTCTCCCACAAGCCCGAAAGTCTCGCCCTCTTCAAGGCTGAAGCTCACCTCGTCCACCGCTTTGACATAGCCGGTGGTGCGCCGCAGGAAGCCCTCAATTATCGGGAAATAGACCTTGAGCTTGTCAACATCAAGAATCCGGGAGCTGTCGTTCACTTCCGTTGTCATAGACTAGTCCTGTCCATCCTGTGTATCGATGTTAGCTCCGACCGCCACTGCCTTTGCCTCATCGTCATACAGTAGGCAGCGCACGGTATGATTCTCACCCATCCGTAACGTTTGCGGCTCCACGACATCGCAAACGCCAGGCATAGCCTGCGGACAGCGTGGGTGGAACGGGCAGCCCGGCGGCCTTATGAACGGTGGAGGCACCGTACCGCTGATGGCGGTCAGACGATTAGTCTGCCGCTCTCGACGCATCTGCGGTATGGATTTCAGCAGTTCCTGAGTGTAAGGATGCTTCGGGTCTCTGAACAGCGTGGCGGTATCTGCACGCTCCACTATCTTGCCCAGATACATCACGATGATCTCTTCCGCCATCTGCGCCACAACACCCAGGTTGTGCGTGATGAGCATCATCGCCATGCCCAGTTCGCGCTGCAATGACGCCATCAGCTCCAGTATCTGCGCCTGCGTCGTAACGTCCAGCGCGGTAGTCGGCTCGTCCGCGATGAGCAGCGTAGGATTGGACGACAGCGCCATCGCTATCATGGCGCGCTGTCTCATGCCTCCGCTCAGGTTAAACGGGTACGCATCGATGCGCTGGTCCGGATTCGGAATGCCGACTTTTCTCAGCGTGTCTGCCGCAATCTCTCTCGCGTCTTCTTTGCTGACGTCTTGGTGCAGCAGTATGCCCTCGACAATCTGGTCGCCCACCGTATGCACCGGGCTGAACGACACCATCGGCTCCTGGAACACCATCGTGATGTCGGCGCCCCGTATCCGCCGCATCCGCTCACCGTCCTGCGGAAGCTGCTGAAGGTCTATCTCCTCGTAGCCGCCGTCCTCGCCAGTCGGCTGATAATAGATTATCTCGCCGTCAATCGTCCGTCCCGGCGGGCGCACGATGCGCATGATAGACCGCGCCAGCACGCTTTTGCCGCATCCGCTCTCGCCCACCACGCCCAACACCTTGCCACGGTCGATGCGTACCGTAACATCGTCCACAGCCCTCACTTCACCTTCGTCGAGGTAGAAGTAGGTCTTCAGATTTCTCACATCAAGCAGCGTTGACGGTAGATTCGATTCAGTCGCCAAAGGTTCACCCTAATCAAAAAGGCCCCTCCCCCCTTGATGGGGGAAGGTTAGGATAGAGGTGAAAGTCCTCACTATCCCATTTATATCCCAATTATCCTGTCAGTTTAGTTATCGCGTATTGTGTATGGGTCAGCCGCGTCCCTTAGTCCGTCGCCCATGAAGTTCAGCGCCATCACCGCTATCAGCACGAATACGCCCGGAAGCAGCAGCCACGCCGCTTCAGCCACCGCCTGAAGCGTCTGCGCCTCTTGCAGCAGCACGCCCCAGCTTATCGCTGGCTCGCGCAGTCCCAATCCCAAGAAGCTCAGCGACGTTTCCGCGATGATGATGCCCGGAATCGCCAACGTAGTCGCCGCGATGATGTGGCTCAGGAACGACGGCAACATGTGCCGGAACACGATGCGAAGCTCGTTCGTGCCGTACAGCCGCGCCGCCAGCACAAAGTCCTCTTCGCGCATCGACAGGAAGCGCCCGCGCACCTCGCGCGCCAACCGCGTCCATTCGATGAGCGAGATGATTATCGTGATGGCGAAGTACACCCGGATAATCGACCAGTCGCGCGGCACTGCCGCCGAAAGCGCCAGCCACAGCGGTATCGTTGGTATTGCGCGCACGAACTCGATGATGCGCTGAATAATCGCGTCCGTCAAGCCCCCGCGCAGCCCGGAGAGGCCGCCTAGCATGGAGCCAAGGAAGATATTCAGCGCCACGCCCACTAACCCAATGG
>JAGGDZ010000075.1 GCA_024648655.1 Chloroflexota bacterium
CGCCCGGCACACCGGAGCGGGCGGTTCAGGACCTCTTGCGCGCCACCGAGAACGACAACATCGAGGCAGCGTATGGCATGCTGTCCGCAGACCTGCTTGAGAAGTGCCAACTCAAGGACTACGCGGACCGCGGCTATCGCTTCGACGATGACCGCGACATCCGCGCGACGCTGCGCGATGCCAAAATTATCGACGGCGTAACCTTCGTAGAGGTGCGGATAACGGAGTTCTACGGCGGCGGTCCGTTCGACAGCGGCGAGTCGTCCTATAATCTTCGTTACGCCTTGCGGCAGGAAGACGGCGAGTGGAAGTTCACCGAATACCCATGGCCCTACGATTACTGCGACGAATCGGAAGAGCGCCGGCGCCGCTATGACCGCTAAATGACCGCTGCGCCCCGACAGTTAGCCTGATAACCTAGTCCGTCCATGTCAGCAACCTCGCTGCGAAAGGAAGCTATCTATGCCTGTCGCCCTGCTTTTCGCATTCGGTATTCTCGGTTCGATCATACCCATCGCGATTATTGCGCTGGTAGTCTATGGCATCATCGTCTGGAGACGCCGCGCCTCCGAGCAGGAGCAGGATGCCGATGATCCGGACCCCGGTATCGGCACGGTGCGCCGCCTGTACTTCTATGCAGTCACCTTCGTATCGCTCATTGCGGCGACGTCCGGAGTCGTGATGCTCTTGCAGTTTGTCCTCGACGGCATCACAGGCGACAATCTGATTTCAGATTTCACTACAAGGCTTGCCGCCGGCGCGTCTCTCTTGATAGTAGGCACCCCCCTCTGGTACTTTCACTGGCGCTACATCCAGCGCGCCGTAGTCGAGCAGCCCGTGGAGACGCGCTCCATTCTCCGCAAGATGTATATCTACATCACGCTCGCCGTCGCAGGCAGCATCCTCATTTACACCGCCCTGAACGTGCTGAACTGGATATTTCGCGCGGACGACTTCAGCGGATACGACCTAGCCGCGCTCGTAATATGGGGGGCGGTGTGGAGCTTTCACTGGTTTATTGAAGAGCATGAAGGGCAGTCCACACCTGAAACCGTAGCGATTCGCCGCCTATACATCTACATCGCGTCCCTTGTTGGGTTGGTGATGCTCTCGCTCGGCGTAGGGCGCGTCCTGTACTTCGTTCTGCTGGAAGGCTACAACGCCCTGGTATCCACACCACTGCTCGGCGGTGTGCCCGGTCTGTGGCGTCCAGCCTTGCGTGAGATGCTATCGGTGGCAATCATAGGTGGAGGAATATGGGCGCTGCACTGGATATACATTGCCCGGCGCGACTACGACAGCGTGTTGCGACAGGTCTATCTGTACATCTTCGCTATCCTCGGCGGAGTTATAACGACGGTGTCCGCGCTCGGCATCATCATCCACGAATTTTTGACTTGGCTATTCGGCACATACGGCGCGGACACCGTCTCGCAGCACTTCGAGTTCCTGCCCGGCTCCGTCTCTACGCTCAGCGTCGGCGCAGCGCTCTGGGCATACCACTGGTATAGAGTGCAGCATGAGGCGAGCGTGTCCGCCGGGACCACGCTGCCGGCGCGGCGCGCGTACACATATATACTGACGGTGATAGGAACCGGCGCGCTTGCGGTCGCCATATTCATGCTGACAAGTGCGGCGCTCAAGCTCATTCTGGCGAGCTTCGGCGATGTGGTAGTCGGCGGCGACCAGTGGAAGCGTCCGCTCATAAACATCATCACACTGGCAGTTCTGGGCGGTCCCCTCTGGGGCTACTACTGGAGGGATATACAGAGCCGTACCTTCGACATAGGCACGGACGAAAGACAGGCAACCTCACGACGCATATTTCTATTTGCCTTGCTTGGAATTGGTGTACTCGCGCTTCTGGGCAGCGTCAGCGCTATGCTTTTCTTTTTCCTGCGCGACCTGCTGGACGTCTCGCTTTCACTCGGCACATTGGGCGACATAACAGATCCAATCGCCGTCGTCGCAGCGGCGGCGGCATTCCTGCCGTACTACTGGGCGGTATATCGCGATGACCAGGACGCCGTACCGGAGACTGAACCCGATGCTGCGGAAGAACAGCGCTCCCGCAAACAGGTGACGCTCCTCGCCGCTGCTGGTGAAGATATACTCGCGCAGCAGATTCAAGAGGCGCTCGGCTATGAGATCGAACTGTTTCGCTGGGCGGACGCAGATGCCGCCATGCCTGCGCTCACCGACGAAGGATGCACTGCCCTGGCGCAGGCAATCCTTGACGCCCCGGGCGACCATGTGCTGCTTATACCCGACGGCGACCGCCTGCGCGTCCTATCTTATGATTAACTCCAACAGGCGATTGACACTCCATCGCTCCTCGCCAATAATGAAATACAGGAGAAAGATTTACCTGAATGCTGCCGACTTGGGTTCGAGTAATATCAGTCGCCGTATTCGTCGTGTCGTTCGTTGTGGGGATGGCGCTGGTCTCGTGGTACGAAACCGGAGAAATAAGCAACGACACGACAATAGCGACACTGATCGCCATCGTAGTCAAAGGCGAAGCCGTCTCGGTGGTGTCCGCAGCCATAGCAGGCGCGTTTGAAGGAGGCGTTTACATCGTGGTCATCGCTTACGAAATGGTCAAAAGAGGTTTCGATAGAGGACGTGCCGAAGGGCGATCCGAAGCGTATGAAGATGTCAAGAAGCTGAATGCCGACTACTACAAGCGCATGCAGGAAGCACGCGAACGCGGCGAAGAGTTCAACGAGCCTCCACCCTTAATCGACGCGGGGGAAAATGGTGAAGCGCAAGATTAGCGAGAAGCCCTATGCGCCACCCCTATCTCACGGGCGCGTAGGCGGCACAGGTGGAATCGGCGGCGCTTCCGGCACAGTTCCGTTTTCCGAAGGGAACACCAGCTTCCGCACCGGGTAGTTAATCTCGATGCCTTCGGCAGTCAGGCGCGAGTGAATCACTTTCACAAGGTCGCTCGTCAGGTAAAAGCTCCCCAGCCTGTCGGTAGCCTGCACGAACACCCAGAAGCTGATGTTCGAGTCTCCAAACTCCTCGAAACCGAACCACGGCTCATCATCTACCGCGTACTCGGATTCGCTGACCAGCTCCTGCGATGCCTCACGCACCACGCTCTCTACCACGTTCAGGTCCGAATCGTAGCTCACGCCGCAATAGACCAGCACGTTCATCGCCGGCTCGGGACTGTAGTAGTTCGTAACGATGCTGTTCGCCATCTGCGAATTGGGGATAATCACGAGGTTGTTGAACATCGAACGAATCTTCGTGCTGCGCCATCCGACCTCTACTACATAACCCGATGGCCCCCCTTGCAGCTCGATGTAGTCGCCGGTATTCAGTTCACCCTCAGTCACGACATAGGTGCCGGCGAAGAAGTTGGCGAGCGTCGGCTGCACTGCCAGCGCGACCGCCAAGCCACCAATGCCCAAACCCGCGAGTATCGGGCTTATCGGAATGTTCAGCACCGACAGCGCCATCAGAAAGCTAAGCGAATAGACCAACAGCGGCATAATGCGCTTAAGGGGAGGCAGCAGCCTGTCGTCCAGTTCCGTTTCGGTCGTTATAGCGATCTTCTGAATGTACCAGGTCAGCGCCGCATCCAGAAGATGGTAGATGAGGTACGCCACTTCCGCGATTATCACGACCAGCCAAGCGCGGAGCACATAGTCTTGGTAGCCCGTTATCAACTCGTAGCGTGGGCTGTCGAGACTCGTCAGAATCAGCAGGGCAACGAACAGCCCGGACAGCGCAATGAACAGCACGACGGGTCCGCGCGTCACGTTCAGTAACTCTTCGTCGAGTGTGCCGGGTATGCGGCTGGCTATGCGCGACAGAAACACTCGAAAGACTATGTTCGCAACACCGGACGCAAGCAGGAATACCACGAACACTATCGCAGCGCTCAATGCTCCGCCCCATTCCGACTGGGGTATAAACGGTGGCAGCATCTATATCCCTTCCATATTGCATCCTGTATTGTTCATCAGATTTGAGAGCTCCGCTAGGCTCTGTGGGCATTTTCGCCATTCTTACTCTGGGCAGAAATCCGGAATCATCGACATTTACGATTTACACATACCGGCCTGTTTATGGTACTCCGGATTCCCACCTTCGCGGAAACGACGGATGGAATTTCAAACTTATTCTACGGTTACGAGTTCGCGTATCTTCTCGACGGTGCCTATCCCGATACCGTTCACATCCAGTAAGCCGTCCACGCTTGTGAATTCGCCGTTTGCCTCTCTGAAACTTATTATTGCCTGCGCCCTCACATCGCCGATGCCCGGCAAGGTCTTAAGCAGTTCCACATCCGCGCTGTTCAGGTCAACCTCACCATTTTCGCGTCGAGCATCTTGTACCGCCGCTGCGGATTCGGCGTTCTCACCGGGCTTGGGTAATCCTGTGAAGGATGATAGAGTTTCGCCTCGTTCCGGAATGTGCCAGTGGTCCTCGTCCTGAACGATCGCCGCCAGGTTCACCGCGGTTAAGTCCGCCTCAGCGGATGCGCCGCCTGCCAGCAGCAGAACATTCGCCAGGCGGCTGCCTGCGTCAGCCATATACACACCCGGATTAACAACCGCTCCGCTCAGGTAAACTCCCACTCGCGCCTCAGGCTGATTACTCGCGTTAGCCGTCGCGGGTGCAGAGGTCGGGACAATTTCCACGACCTGAGTACCGCTCGCAGGTGCGCTGGGCCAGACAGTCATCGCTGCCCCGCCTGCGATCGCAAGCACAATCAGAATGCCCAGTAGGATATGAGTGGAATTCAGCTTCATGCCAACTCCATGTGCGAGTTAAACAGCACAAATATGACGCAACCCGGCTTCAGGTGTCAAGAGTATGATTCGATCTCCGCGCTCGTTCAGCCGACGCCCTCTCTCTTCCTTGACCGCCTTCCGAACCAATACCTATAATTGACACCAGACACATCACAATGCGGCATGGTCAATTCTCCGATTGTCGCACTTAGGTCTTCCACCAACTCTCGAAAGGTAAAACCATGCCCGAAACCTCCAGCGTCAGTCACGTCGAATCAGCCAGAGCCACCGCCCTTGCCGAACTCGCCGCCGCCGAGACGGATGAGCAGATCGAAGCGTGGCGCATCGCGTGGCTCGGGCGGCGCGGGCAACTGACACAGGTGCTGCGCGGGATACGCGACCTCTCACCGGACGAGCGCCGCAGCGTGGGCGCGGCCGCCAACCGCGCGAAGAATGTCCTTGAGCAGAGCCTTGCCCAGCGGCAGGGCGACCTGGCTCGCGCGAAGTCAGAAGCTGAAGACCTCGCGGACGCTATCGATGTAACTCTCCCCGGCTGGCCCACGCCAATCGGCGGACTCCACCCTACCACGCAGATGCTGCGCGAGATATGCGACGCATTCGCCTCGATGGGTTTCGATGTCGTGGAGGGCCCCGAAGTAGAGTGGGACCTCTACAATTTCGAGATGCTCAACATTCCCAAGGGGCACGCCGCACGCGACATGTGGGCGACCCTCTGGGTTGATGAGCCTGACAAAGATGGGGATTACCCGATGCTCATGCGAACGCAGACCTCACCCATGCAGATTCGCACGATGCAGGAGCGCAAGCCGCCCGTCCGCGTCGTCGTGCCGGGCAAATGCTACCGTTATGAAGCGACCGACGCCACTCATGAGTGGCACTTCTATCAAGTAGAGGGCTTGGCGGTTGACAGAGGCATCACCTTCGCAGATCTCAAGGGCACGCTCTACGAGTTCGCGCGCCGCATCTTCGGCGAAGAGCGTCAGGTACGCTTCCGCTGCGACTACTTCCCCTTCGTCGAGCCGGGCGTGGACATGTCCATCTCCAACTTCAAGGACCCGAAGACCGGCAAGCGCCCGATAAATCGCGACGAAGACTGGATTGAAATCCTCGGCGCGGGCATGGTGCATCCCAAAGTCCTCGAAGGCGTCGGACTCGACCCGCAGATATATACAGGCTTCGCCTTCGGCATGGGCCCGGAGCGCATCGCAATGCTCAAGTACGGCATTGAGGACATCCGCCTCTTCTACTCGAACGATCTGCGCTTCCTAAACCAGTTCTAGCCGTAGGAGGCTTGCGTGGGAAACTCGTCGCCAGGGCTGTTCGAACCCAATTCCGGATGGCAAACACTTACCTGCTTATGCTTGGGCTATTCACCATTGCCAATGCCGCGACATTCACACTGGATGCGACTCACTGGCACGGCAGAATAGATATGGTAGTCTATTACCATAGCTTGGTAAAACATTTCGGAGGCGCTGCCACCCTATAAATTCCGAAAGCGGCTTTGGTAACCGAAGCATGGAGGATAACGATGCCCTGGTCAGAAAGAATCAGGTACAAACTCAGACAACAAGGGCGCCAGGAAGGGCGCGAAGAGCAAGTAAGGGAGGACAGCGCCTAGTATGAGCGCATGCAAGCCGCGCATAAGCGTGGCGAAGACTTTGACGAACCACCTCCCTGGCAAAAGAGATAAAATACTATCCAACCTGAAACCACCGTCATCTAAGGACCTTCCTCAATGCGCGTACCCCTATCCTGGCTCAAGAACTATGTCGAAATTGATCTACCCGCCAACGAACTGGCGCACCGGCTCACTATGGCTGGCAATGAAGTCGGCGATGTCGAGGTTGTCGGCGCCGACCTCGACCCCGAGAGCCTGGTAGTAGGTCATATACTGAGTATTGACCCGCATCCCAACGCAGATCGTCTGCGCCTGCCCACCGTGGACATCGGCAATGGCGAGACCGCCACAGTCGTTTGCGGAGCGCCCAACGTTGCCGCTGGGCAGAAAATAGCCTTCGCCAAAGAAGGCGCCATGCTCATCAACCCGCGCTCCGGCAAGCCCGCCGCGCTCAAACCCGCCACCATACGCGGCGTGCGTTCCTCCGGAATGGTCTGCTCCATGCTCGAACTCGGCCTCGGCGACGACCACGAGGGCATTCTAGTCCTTGACGACGACGCCCCCGTTGGCGTCCCCCTCGTCGAGTATATCGGCGACGCCGTGCTTGATGTGGAAGTAACACCCAATCGCCCGGACTGCCTCTCCATACTCGGCATCGCGCATGAGGTCGCCGCGCTTACCGGCGCTTCGGTTACGGAGCCTGACCTGTCGTATCCGGAGAATGACACGCCCATCGAGTCACAGGCGAAGGTTGAAATCGCTGACCCGGACCTCTGCTTCCGTTACACCGCAACACTCATACACAATATCGAAATAGCCGAGTCGCCCCAGTGGATGCGGGACGCCCTAACTAAGGCGGGTCTGCGCCCCATCAACAACATCGTGGACATCACCAACTATGTGATGCTGGAGTACGGCCAGCCGCTGCACGCCTTCGACTTCGGCAAGGTACGCGACAGCACCATCATCGTGCGCGCCGCCCGTCCTGACGAGCCGCTGGAAACGCTTGACGGCACAATACGCACGCTGCGTCCACCAATGCTCTGCATCGCGGACACGCAGGACGCCATCGGGCTTGCGGGCGTTATGGGCGGCGCGAACACCGAGATCGACGATTCCACGACGGCAGTCCTTCTCGAATCCGCCAATTTCCATGCTATCAACACCCGCCGCACACGCCTCGCCCTCCGCATGGACAGCGAGGCATCGTACCGATTCGAGCGCGGCATCCGACCTGAGCTAGCCCCGCGCGGGCTGCGCCGCGCCACGCAGCTTATGCTTCAGCTCGCCGGCGGCACCGCATCCAAGGGCATTCTCGACATCTATCCCGATGCAACGCCCATGCCCTCGGTGCAGATAAGCCGCCATCGAATCCGTCAGGTGCTCGGGGTGGACTATACAATGGAACGTGTGCAGAAGACACTAGAATCACTCGGCTTCGAGCGCGACCGTGCCCCGGAAAGCATCATGCCCACGATGGACGCTTTCACGGTCGGCAGCACGCCCGAATCGAACAGCGTTATCTGGATGAAGCCGCCGTACTGGCGCTCCGACATCACTATTGAGGACGACATCGTAGAGGAACTGGCGCGCATCATCGGCTACGAAAGCATCCCCACAACGATGATCTCCACACCCATACCGCACGGCCAGACGCAGGCGAGCCGCGTCTTCCGCGAGCGCGTCAAGGACATCCTGACGGCAACCGGCATGTGCGAAACCATATCGTACTCCTTGGTCAGCGCGAACATGCTGGAGCGGGTGGGCGTTGACACGGGCGAATCGGACGTGATGCGCATCGCCAACCCAATGAGCAGCGAGTTCACGCTCCTCCGCACCAGCCTGCGTGCCAGCGTCCTCAGCACGCTCGCCAACAACCGACGCGTCTCCCAGACCGACGGCATCCGCATATACGAAATCGGCAGCGTTTATCTGCCGAAGGAGGAAGCCCGCGAGCGCGACCTACCCGATGAGCGCGAGATGCTTGTCGGCGTTCTCTGTGGTCCCCGCTTTCCGATTTCGTGGAACGCGCCGCAGGGCGACATGGGCTTTTACGACGGCAAGGGTGTGCTTGAATCCCTCTTCGCTGAGCTTAGGGCAGAAGTCCGATATGAAGCATACGGCGACGATCCGATCCTGCGAAGGGGCAGGACGGCGCAGCTCCTTTGCGGGAATGCACCAGTCGGCGTAATTGGCGAGGTGCGACAGGCTGCACTCGAACGCTTCGACGTAGATGGCAGCGCAGCCATGTTCGAAATTGACCTTGCGTCTCTCAGAGCCACGTTGCCGGAGGAGACGCGCCAGCACACCCCCGCCAACCCTTTCCCCGAGGCATATCGCGACCTCGCGCTCATCGTGGACGCCGATGTCACCTCGGCGCGCATACAGCACATCATCGAGCGTCACCGGATGGTCGCCCGCAGCGTCCCCTTCGACATCTACGAAGGCGAAGGCGTCCCCGAAGGCAAGCGCTCACTCGCCTACCGCATCGTCTTCCAATCCCCGCGCGGCACGCTCACATCCGAGCAGGTGGACGGCTACCAGTCCAACATCCTCCAGCAGCTGCGGCGCGAACTCGACGTAGAGATGCGCGCCTGATTACAGGGAGAATAAAGATGGTAACAACCACAACACTCCTGACCGCGGCAGAACTGCTTGCCATGCCCGATGACGGCTTTCACCGCTGCGAACTCGTAAGGGGTGAACCGATAATTCGCCTAATCTGACGCCTGACCGCGACACCTGACCAACCATGCCATACCATACTCTCACCAACATCCGTGTAATCGACGCATCCACCGGCATCGCAGGTCCCTACGCCGGCAAGATGCTCGCCGACTACGGCGCGGATGTCATCAAACTGGAACTGCCGTCCGCGCCCGACTACTCACGCGATGTGGGGGCGTTTCCCAACGGCGTTCCGCACTCTGAGAAGAGCGCGCTTTACCTTCATCTGAACGCGGGGAAGCGCGGAATCACGCTGGATATTTCGAACGCAGAGGGGCGCCGAATGTTCACTGAGATTGCCGCGCAGTGCGATGCCGTGCTCGAGAGTTTTCGCCCCGGACAGATGGCAGAATGGGGCGTCGGCTACCATGACCTGCTAGACGCCCGCAGCGACATCGTTATGACCTCCGTCACTCCCTACGGCCAGTCCGGCCCCCACAAGGACTACGAGTTCACCGAGTTGACGATATTCGCGTCGGGCGGCGCAATGCACCGCGAGGGTCTGCCGGACCG
>JAGGDZ010000155.1 GCA_024648655.1 Chloroflexota bacterium
CCCCGTTCAGCGCGGCAACCGCCTCGCGCGCGCCTATTACGAACAGGCTGTCGCCGGGCCGCAGCACCGTATCCTTGTGCGGTGCCGCAACCATCTCGCCATCCGCTCGGCGCAACCCCAGCGCCTCCACATTCGGGTCGTGAACGATGGCGTCTATGGTAGAGCCGGACAGCGCGGACGCATCGGTGATCGAAATCTCCGCGAATTTGAGATTCTCGTCGTGCGTGCCGGTGAATATGGAGTCGGCGATGTGGATGGCAAGCGGGCGAACCGCGGACAAGGCGATACGACGTCCTCCAATTTCAAGCGGAGATATGACCCTATCCGCACCCGCCCGCCTGAGCTTGTCGGCGTTTGCGATGTCCGCCGTCCTGGCAACGACCCGCAACTTCTCGTTCAAGCCCCGCGCCGACAGCGTGATATAGACATTGTCGCTGTCGTTGCCCGTCGCTGCCACCAAGCCCCGTGCGTGCTCAATTCCCGCTGCGCGCAGAATATCGTCTTCGGTAGCATTGCCCTGGATGTAAGCGTAGCTGAGTTCCTGCGCTTCAGCGATACGGTGGGCGCTCGCATCGATCACTATGAATTCGGCACCCTCGGCGACGAACGCGCGCCCAACCTCTCTGCCCACACGACCGAACCCGCAAAGAATGTAATGATCCCTCATGCTTGCCAATGTGCTTCTCATTCTTCGTCTCCGCACGAACGCATGAAATACTTCTTCCTCTACAATATGACTCATCAGTGCCGACAAGAAGTAGAGCATCGCTCCTACGCCGCCAACGATGAGGAAGGTGTTGAACACGCGCCCGGCGGTGGACAACGGATAAACTTCATTATAGCCGACGGTAGTGAATGTGATGACCGTCATATACAGCGCATCAAGCCACGACCAGCCTTCAAGCAGCACATAGCCCGTCGTGCCGACGAATCCCAAGATAACAAGAATGCCTACACTAACGCCAAAGCGCCTGAACATTTTCGTCGATGTCCCTCACGGATGGCTGTGATCAAGTTTACGCCAATACATCATACAATAGCCCGTGAACGCATGCGGCTGTAAATGAACGCAGAAGGTCGCATGGACGCCGCTGAGACGGCGATTCGAGGATGGGTCTTAACTGAGCTACCGATGAGCGCTGAGGAAGCAGATATGGAGGTACGTTGCCGTCCCGCTTACGGCATTCCGTGTAAGATTTGAAGTACGCTGTAGGGGCGAATGATTATAATAATAATCCCTTCGCCCCTACGGTATGCAGTCGCCTTAGTCTTGACCCGCAGCGCTCGCTACCTCTTAGGCATCGCATTAGGCATCGCGCGGCTACGGACCGGATACAACATCCGTCA
>JAGGDZ010000203.1 GCA_024648655.1 Chloroflexota bacterium
GGGCAGATCCACATCACAGAACGTCAAACGGGTAGGTTGATCTCGCTCGACAGCGCCCGAGCATGGTAGTCGGGTCTCCAGTTTCAGCGTCCGCCGCCCGGACGCCGCAGCAGTGGAACTGCGTTACAAGATTTGAGATTTGCAAGCCCATGGCACACTGTTTCTTCTGCTTTCTTGTCCGATCGACGAGTTAGCCTATTTTCCGCATTGGGGCCAGAATCGGATTACTCAGACAATCTCTTGAAGGGAAACCATTCTCTTCTCGGATTCCGAGCGGTAGGCAGCCTCTACAACCTGCAAAGTTTTAAGGTGCTCCTTCCCACTATTCTCAGGCTCTTCACCTGTCACTATTGCGTCCATCAACGCACTCATAGGACCTATAAAGGCGTCGGGTATCCAGCGACCTTCCAACTTCTTGGAAACCCAGAAACCACCGGTCCTTGTCTTAGATGAGAACTCTAGAGTGTCCGCTCTGCCGACCGGATAGTCGTACCAGATTCCAAGCGTGCCTTTGATGCTGCCCTCCGTACCGTCAAATCGAAAGGTGGCAAAGTTGTCTCCGCTCGGATTCTGCGAGCTATTCTGAATGAACCCTGTCAGGCGTTCAGAGTACTCCATCGTGATCAGAGCACGCGTTTCGCCACGTTCTCTCTGCTCCTGTGAGCGACCGGTGCAACAGAACACTCCGGTAGGTTCTCCGAAAAGCATACGAAAGCTGTAGATCGGGTGAATCGCATCATACAGAATCGTGAGGCGTTCTGATTGTTCGAGCCAAGGCCAGGCATTCCACTCTTCCCGGTAATTAACGTGGAGCGTCGCGAGCATGGCAGAACCAATCCAGCCTTCGTTGATAAGGTAGCGGCTGGCGCGCATCGCGGGTTCCCAGCGCATATTTTCATTCACTGCTAGCTGGCGATTCTCCTTAGCAGCAATTGCAACCAGAAGTCGTGCATCGGAAAGAGTTTCTGCGAGTGGTTTTTGGCAAAGCACATGTTTACCCGCGCTCAGAGCCTCGACAGCAATTTGGCTCTGAGCAGAAGGGGGCACTGCTATATCGACAATTTGGATTTCCGGGTCGCGAAGCATATCGTCCAGTTCTTGAAATACCTTGCGGATAGGGAACCGCGCGGCTAGGCGCTCAGCTCTCTCTGGAATGAGATCGAATATACCCTCCACCTTGAATCCAGCCCTTTGGTAGGCAGGGAGGTGAGCCGCTGCTACGATTCCGCCAGCACCGACAACTCCGATCGGGAAATCGGTTCTTAGTCCCACAGCAGGTGTGAATTGCAAATCAGGGAGATTCATTGTAGCGTCATCCACGCGGTAGGTGGTTCTCGGAATCGGACCACAATGCTTCGACGATGTCCATCGCATTCACACCCAACCGCCGAAGTTGGGAACAAGACAGGCTCCTCCGACCGCAAACGCCAGCGGCGCCTAGTCGAGACGCTGCTTGTCAAGGGCCAGCTCGGGCGCTTCGTCGCGACCATTCGGAAAGGCCTGCCACAGTCAAAGCCTGGCAAGAGGATGTCGGCTGATCGAGATTCGATTGGCCGACAAGCGGGCTGCTTCGGCAGACTTGAGAGGAACACCGCGCGAACACCGGAAATCGGTGCCTGTCCGGCGGTTGATGCCGCTCTCGGCCCTCTGACATGTGCCACGCATGCCCGCTCGCAATACGGCACCTCACCAAGGATCAAGTATTGTGCCGGCGACTCGGGGAGTCTGCTGCTCAGGCAATTATGTCCCTCACGATTCGGCCATGGATATCGGTGAGTCGAAAGTTTCGTCCTGCGTGGCGGTATGTGAGCCGTTCATGATCCAAGCCAAGCAAGTGCAACACGGTGGCATGCAGATCGTGGAAATGAACTTTGTTCTCGACCGAGTAGTAGCCGTAGTCGTCCGTCGCGCCATAGGTGAAACCGGTCTTGACGCCGCCTCCGGCTAGCCACCATGTGAACCCCTCCGGATTGTGATCGCGGCCATCAGAGCCTTGCGCAGTAGAGGTCCGTCCAAACTCGCCGCCCCACATCACCAGCGTGTCCTTCAGCAATCCGCGCCCCTTGAGATCTTTCAGCAGGCCAGCGATGGGCTGGTCAACTTCCATGGCGTTGCCCGAGTGACCTTTGCGCAAGTTGGAATGCTGATCCCACTTGTAGCTGTGGCTGACCTGTACGAAACGCACCCCTTGCTCGGAAAAGCGCCGGGCCATCAAGCACTGGCGCCCGAAGTTCTCGGTGACAGGGTTGTCGAGGCCATAGAGCTTACGCGTTGCGGGTGACTCGCTAGAGAGGTCCTGCAACTGCGGTGCCTCGGTCTGCATCCGGAAGGCCAGCTCGAACGATTCGATTCGTCCTTCGAGCACCTGATCTGGGCCAGCTTGATCTAGGTGCTCTCCGTTTATCTCGCGAAGCAGGTCTAATTCCATCCGCTGCACGTCGCGTGGAATCTCGTGATTGGTAATGAAAGGGATCTTCACCTGCCTCGCGTGAATGCCTGAGTTCCCAATTGGTGTCCCTTGGTAGGGTGCAGGAAGAAACGCGGAACTCCAGTTGTTGGCGCCTCCGTGTGTCAGCGTCGGGCAAATCGTGATGAACCCGGGCATGTTAGCGTTTTCTGTGCCGAGTCCATAAGTGATCCATGAACCGATGCTGGGACGGACGAACGTGTCACTGCCCGTGTGCAGCTCGAGCAAGGCACCTCCGTGGCGCGAGTTGGAGCCGTACATCGAATTGACTATGCATAGATCATCGACGAACTGGGCTACTTGAGGAAACAAGTCGCTCACCCAAATG
>JAGGDZ010000321.1 GCA_024648655.1 Chloroflexota bacterium
GAACCGTATATGCGGTTGGAAATCTGATAGATCTTGATCACGGTATTCATTATGCATCTCCTCGCCTGATCAGGACATGTGCCCCAGCATCATTACTGCGTTAACACCGCCGCGTATAAATTCCGTGCTTTTCGCGCTCCGCCTTTGAACGCATCCAACCACTCCCGGAGGCGTTTAACGGACGCACAAGCCATCTATCTGGAAGAGTGGGGTGGGTTGCCCAGGAGAATGCTTTCGTATAACGCCTGCAAGAGGCTTCTTATGGTCTCCTCCTCGCAGTTGCTTGTGTCCAATATGAGATGGCGTTCCCGGGGCACCTCGCCTACCTGATCCCATTGCGACAGCTGCTGATGGTACAGAGGCCACCGACCGTCAGAGACGGTGAAACCCTCTTCAGTGCGCCTCTCCAATCGCCTTTGCGCCTCTGCTTCTGGCAATACGCACTCTACAATCCAGACCTCAGCCTCCGACTCCCTCGCTAATTCCACTGCCTTAGCACGCTCCTCGGCACGCCGGAAAGTCCCGTCCAGAATCACCGACTCGCCCTTTAGTAGATGCTTCTTGGCATCTTCATTCATCGCCCGATAAGTCAGATTGGAGAAACTAGATGAGTAGATCCCTTGCATGAAAGGCTCGTACCGATGCTCTCGCGGATCGATGCCGGCCAGCATTTTCCTGGTCTCATCCGACGAGATATAAGCTATTGACCATCTCCGCGCCAGGTCCGCAGCCGCCGTAGATTTACCTGTACCGGTGACCCCGGCGAACAGAATGACGGCAGGTCGTGGGAGTGCAGGGACATAGGAATGCGCCAGTCGGAAGTATGCCCTCGCACTTTTCAGAGCATCCTCGCGCGCTACTTCTGACAGGTCCGGATCATCCAACTTGAAGCTCGTGACCTTACCCCGCACGCACGCACGGTAGGACTTGAAGAAGTCCATTAGGTCACCGACACCCCGGTCATCCGACTCCAGGGAGTATGCCTCGACAAAGAGCCGGGATAAGTCCTGCCTGCCGTGGCGGTCCAGGTCCATTGCCAGAAATGCAATGTCTTCGGCCACGTCGGAGCAGCGAAACCGCTCGTTGAACTCGATGCGCAGTCTATGATGCTGATTCCGTCTGAATCATCGTCCACAGATGGCGACTGCAGGAACACATGGGCCGTGTGCAGGTCGCCGTGGCAGTCTCGAATGCGGCCTTCCTCTGCCCGCCGCCGGAACGTGCCCTTGCCGGATTCAATAAATGCCCGGCTGTATGCTACTAGCTCATTATAGCCGTCCATCGAGAGGACGGAACCTATGAATCTCCGCGTTTGTGCGAAGTTCTCTTCTACGTTTCGCCGCACTGCCTTGAGGTCGCCGTATGAGGTAATCTCCGGGCCTCTTTTGGCGCTATGGTGAAATCGCGCTATCCTAGCTGCGATCCGTTCGATGTCGTCCGGAGATACCCGGCGCTGACGCAGTAGGCTGTCCATGGAACGATCCGGTGGGAGCCGGCGCATCTCCACCGCGTACTCCACAGTCCGTCCCGGACCTTCAAGTGTATATCTTCCACCTTCTTCGCGAATCTCCCGGACTCCGAGATACACTTCCGGCGACAGTCGCCTATTCAAATGAACTTCCCGTTCACAGAAGTGTCGGCGTTTTTCCAGAGATGTGAAGTCCAAGAATCCATAGTTGACGGGCTTCTTCACCTTGTACACGTAGTCATCTACCAAAAAGACGTAGGACACGTGAGTCTCGATCAGTTCGACCGGGGAATTGCTGCGAGGATAGGCGTCGGGATCCAGCAGGGCTTCAACCAGCGGGGGATGCGCTTGTGCTTCCGTCATTTCCTTCACAGCCTTGTGTCGCTATGGCAGCGGCAGTCTTTGCCTTCGACCGAGATAGATAAAGTCGGTTTTCACCATTCAAATCCCTGCACGTAAACACAGCATCAAGAGACCGTGCCTAGGTGTGAAGAACCCGTGAACAACTCACTCGGAGAGGTCCCAGGAGGTTGCTAAGACTAAGTCCGGTTGAAGAAC
>JAGGDZ010000428.1 GCA_024648655.1 Chloroflexota bacterium
TTCAGCGCATTGCGCGTGGGTATGAGCGCGGCGAAGGCAATGGCTGTGTCGCTGGACATCCCGCTGATAGCGGTAGGCACGCTGGATGTAGAGGCTCAACCGTACCTCGCACTTGGCAGCCCCGTGTACGCTCTCGTCGGTGCGGGCAGGCGCCGTCTGTATATTGGCGACCTCAGCGACACCTCACATCCAACGTATGATGTCATTGACCACGATGAACTCGTGGCAGCAGCGAAGCCGAACTCAATCTTCTGTGGAGAAGGGGTACCGCAGGTTGCAGACCTGCTGCGAAAGGCATTCGGTCCCACCGCGAAGATTGCAAATGCGCCGCTGCCGACAAGACATGCGGGAGTTCTGTCTGAGCTTGGATACCGGATGCTGCTAGCGGGCGGTGTAGCGGACGCATTTGCGCTTGAACCATTGTACCTGCGGAGTTCGCAGGTGAGCACAGCCAATAGGACATGGAGAGCCGGGAACTAACAGGACGCACACGACAGATAGGATTGGGTAAGGTATGGGAGACTTGACTGATATGCAGAGAACCCTGGTACTGATAAAGCCGGATGCCGTGCAGCGCGGACTGAGCGGCGAGATCATCGCGCGGCTTGAACGGCGCGGCCTGAAGCTCGCGGGCATGAAGATGATCCACGTGACGCCGGAACTGGCGCACAGACACTACGGGGCACATGTGGACAAGCCATTCTTCGAGGGTCTGGTGAGCTTCATCACATCGTCGCCGCTCATCGCGATAGCAGTGGAAGGGGAGAGTGCAGTCGAAGTGGTGCGGAAGACGATGGGGGCGACCAATCCGGTGGAGGCGACGCCCGGCACGATACGCGGCGACTTCGGCCTGACAATCGGGATGAACCTGATACACGGCTCAGACTCGCCGGAGTCGGCGGAGACGGAGCTGGCGCTGTTCTTCGATGCATCAGAGATAATCGACTACGAACGTGGCCTAGATGACTGGATTATAGAATCCTGACCAGTTCAGCAGCCTCGGACCAGGCGGATTCGAGGTTGTAGAACTGCCGCTCCTCCGTGCCGAAGATGTGTATGACAACGTCGCCGAAGTCCAGGAGCATCCAGCCGGACTCGGGTGTGCCCTCACGATGATGGCGCACGCCACCTTTCTCTACGAGCGCGTGCTCGAGGTCTTCAACGATGGCTCGCATCTGTCGTGTGGATTCTACTGAGAGGATTACGAAGTAGTCTGCGAAGTCGCTTATCTCGCTGATGTCCAGCATTACGATGTCGGATGCCAGCTTGTCTGAAGCGACGTCCGCGGCGTAGCGGGCATATTCCAGCGGTTGCAGCATAGTCTGTCGTACCATGCCCCTATTATAGATTTGTGCTCCAAGCGAGGTCAATCTTTCCACTTCTCCAAAGAGAGAACGGCCGAAGAGAATGGACTATCCTGAGTTTTTCAGAGGTGAACTGACTGTGAATCGAGCCTTAAAGCCTATCTATTCCAGCCGCCGTCGTGATACCGACTATATACACCTGGATGGCGATCAGGTTGCTTCCGGAGCAACCCTGCTGAACTTCTGGGAATGGTATAGTTCGGATCTCCTCAATAACGCTGCAAGAGGCGCATTCGCAGAGTATATCGTTGCTATCGCTGTCGGAGATGATAGGGTCTTTGAGAAAGTGCGAGATGGATGGGACCCTTTCGATTTGCTTATGTCCGGTGTTGTCAAGATTGAAGTGAAGTCGTCGGCATACATCCAGAATTGGCTTCAGCGAAAAGAATCTAGTCCAACTTTTGACATTGCGCGCAAGTTCGCATGGGACGCTCGCGCCGGTACGTATTCGGATACCCAGATTCGTTCATCCGATGTCTATGTCTTCTGCCTCTACAATCGTCGTGCCGCAGATGCCGGGGACACGCTTGATCCTCTGAATGTTTCCCAATGGGATTTCTTCATTCTGCCTACCTTGGTATTGGAGCGCGAAGTGCCAGAGCAGAAGACCATTAGCATAGGCGGACTGAAGAGGCTTGGCGCACGCAAGGTTTCGTTTGAGCAAATCCACGATACAATCCGTGAGATGCTCGTCGGAACGAAATATACTGGTACGACGTAATTCATTGAACTCCAAAAGCCCTTATGTTAGGCTCATTCTATGAACAACAAGCGTGTGGTGGTCGCTATGAGCGGAGGGGTCGATTCTTCCGTTGCAGCTTTGCTCCTGAAGGAGCAGGGGTACGACGTCGTGGGCATTACTATGCGGCTGTGGTCGGTCGAAGATGAAGCCGCCGCGCCGTTGAACAAGCGATGCTGCTCAGTCGAGGATGTGCAGGACGCCCGCCGTGTGTGCGATGCGATCGGCGCGCGCCATTACTATATGAATTTCGAACGCGAGTTCCAGCAGCATGTCATAGACTACTTTGTGCGCGAGTACGATCGGGGGCGCACGCCGCACCCCTGCCTCGCCTGCAACGACAAAATTAAGTTCGACTTTCTGCTGCGCCGCGCGCTGTTCATGGACGCCGACTACATCGCTACCGGACACTATGCTCGCATACGGCGCGATGATGACAGAACGCGACTTCTGAAGGGTGTAGATACAAGCAAGGATCAGTCGTATGTTCTGTTCACACTGCGACAGACTGAGCTTCGGAGGCTGCTGCTTCCCGTAGGCGAATACCCAAAGGGTGAGATCCGTCGCATCGCGGCTGACGCAGGCTTGCCAGTTGCCGACAAGCCGGACAGCCAGGAAATCTGCTTCATACCTGACGGCGACTATCGCAAGTTCGTAGGGGAGCGAGTAACGCCTAAGCCGGGCGATATGGTTGACGCCGACGGGAATGTGCTTGGGAACCACCCGGGCATACAGTTCTTCACCATCGGACAGCGCAGAAAGCTTGGCTTGCAGGGGAACACGGGCGAGCCGCTGTATGTTACCGCAATAGATTCAGATGCGAACCGCGTGGTTCTTGGCAGACACGAGGACCTGATGCGCCGTGAGCTGTGGGCGTCGCGCATCAACTATATCGTGGGAGAGCCGCCAGACACGCCGATAGATATAACCGCCAAGATACGCTACAAGGCGAACGAATCCCCCGCCACGCTTACGCCGCGGGGCGACTGGGCCGAGCTGAGATTCGATGAGCCGCAGCGCGCCGTAACTCCCGGGCAGGCCGTTACTTTCTACCAGGGTGAGGAAATCATCGGAGGCGGCATCATCGAAACCGAGGCACCCGGAACTGACATCGATAGACAATATGCACAGGATGGATGAGATATTCGTGCCAGCCATAAGAGCGGCGCTTCCGGCATACATTCGCGAAATTCGGCGCGGCTTTGGAGGCTGAGCGCGATGCCAGCCCGCAAGAAAAATGACATCGCCCCGACCTACGATGAGGAAGCAGCGCTGCATGAAGACGGATACGTCGTCATTGCGGGCGTGGATGAGGCTGGGCGCGGGAGTCTCGCGGGGCCCGTAGTGGCCGGAGCGGTGGCGTTGTCCTTGTACTGCAACGAGGACTGGATTGCGGAAATCAGGGACAGCAAGTGTCTTACAGCCCGTCAGCGCGAAACTGCGTTCCAGAGTATGCGCGCCGCATCCGTCGCTATGGGCGCAGGCACGGCCAACTCCACGGAAATCGACAGGGTCGGCATAATTGGGGCGACCCGCTCGGCAATGACAAGAGCTATAGGATCTCTGCCGATTCAACCGGACTTCCTGCTGCTGGACGCCATCACGCTGCCTGAAGTGGATATTCCACAACGCTCGATCATCAAGGGCGACGCCAAGTGCCTCTCGATTGCAGCAGCATCCATTGTCGCCAAGGTTACGCGCGATTCAATGATGAAGGACCTGGATGAGAAATACCCAGGCTACGGATTCGCGCAGCACAAGGGCTACGGGACGCGCCAGCACATAGACGGGCTTGAGAAACTGGGCGCGTGTCCGATACATCGCCGCACATTCGCGCCGGTTCGCCGGCTGATGGAATCCTTGCTGTGAATTCGCGCCAAGAGACTGGCAGGCTGGGGGAGCTGGCGGCGCGGCGTCACCTCGAATCCGTTGGCTACACGATACTGGCAGGGAATGTGCGTTGCGGCAGGCACGAGATCGATATTGTGAGTGAGGACTGCGGTACTCTTGTGTTCGTGGAGGTTCGCGCGCGAAGGGGCAGGATATTCGGCGCGCCGGAGGAGTCCATCACGGCAAGCAAGCGGCGGAGGATGATCACGGCGGCGGAGTGCTATCTGACGGCAAACAACTGCTGGCATCGCCGCTGGCGCATCGACATGGTGGCGGTCGAACTTGACAGCTATGACGGGATTGCGCGGCTGGATGTGATACGCAGCGCGGTCGAGGTATAGGCGGGAATCTAACAGGACGGATAGGATATGAATGAGGTAAGAAGTGAGCGCATCCAAAAGGTGCGCGGGCTGTATGTGATTGTTGACCCGGAGGCTACGCGCGGGCGTGATGTGGTCGAGGTTGCGGACGCCGCTCTGCGCGGAGGCGCGAGCGTCATTCAACTGCGCGACAAGACGCGCGATAAGGGCGAGGCGCTTGAAGTCGCCCACTCCATCAAGGGTCTCTGCGAAAAGTACGGGGGACTGTTCATCGTCAATGATGACGCGGACATAGCCTTCTTGTCAGAGGCGCACGGACTGCATGTGGGGCAGACTGATCTTCCGGTTGCAGAGGCGAGGCGCGTTCTTGCTCCCGAGCAGATTATCGGGCGGTCTAACAACGGTGTCGAAGAAGCACTTCAATCCGAGGCGCAGGGCGCGGATTACCTTGCCGTCGGCGCCGTATATTCCACAACAACAATGGGCAAGAGTGGACGGACTGCGGTCGGTCCTGAGATCATCCGGCGCGTGAAGGATGCGGTGAGCACCCCTGTAGTGGCGATTGGCGGTATCAATGCGGTGAACGCTGCGGATGTCGCACGGGCGGGCGCGGATTGCATCTGCGTTGTGAGCGCGGTTACGTTCGCAGACGACCCTGAGAGGGCGGCGGCGGAGTTGGTGCGGCTGACAGAAGTAGTGGACGAATGATATTATAGCGCAATTGTTGCGCTAGGTACGCATCATCTCATCGAAAGGCAGAAAAATGAAGGTCGACAAGTTGGATCTGAGAACACTCTTCTACAGGCCAGTACTCTATGAGATTCCTCTGTTTCAAAGGAGGTATGTCTGGGAACAAGAAGACCAGTGGGAACCTCTTTGGGAGGATGTACGAAATACAGCCGAACAGATTCTAGAGGACAGGCAACATGACGCCTCACATTTTCTTGGGGCAGTGGTATTCAAGCAACAACCCCAGCCTACGGGAATGCTTGAGCGGCGAGAAGTAGTTGATGGGCAACAGCGTCTAACAACTATGCAATTGCTACTTGACGCAACACAGGAAGTATTTGAAAAGTATGGTGCCAGCACTCAAGCACGACAACTGTCTCGCCTAGTGCTGAATGATGAAGATGAACATGGTGGTGACCCAGACCTAAAATTCAAGGTCTTGCCGACACTGAATGATCGAGAGGCTTTTGCATGCGCTATGAGCAACAAGATGCTCAACGAAGGATGTGAGGACTCTCTCATTG
>JAGGDZ010000117.1 GCA_024648655.1 Chloroflexota bacterium
AACTCCGGTAGTGTCCAACCAGGGGCTGCGTCTCTTCGAAATACACCTGAAGTCGTCTCTTCACCACTTCAGCCTTGTCGTCATCACGCTGGTACAGTTCACCGTCGCATGCGTCGCACTTGCCCTGCTTTTTCGGCGGAGATGCAGTCTCATGATAGGGTCTCTGGCAGACTCGGCAGATAAACCGCCCCGCGAGCCGCCGCACGAGTTCATCCTCGGCGACGTTGACATACAGGACACGATCCAGTCCGCCGTTTGGTTCAAGCGCACTGTCAAGCGCCTCAGCCTGCGTCAGTGTGCGCGGAAAGCCGTCAAGCACGAACCCCCCGCTCTGCTCCGGGGCCGAAATCCAGGACATAACCAGTCGAATTGTCACATCGTCCGGCACCAGCGCGCCCCTGTCCATGTAAGACTTGGCAAGCAAACCAAGCTCGGTTTCGTTACGCAGATTCTCGCGGAACAGGTCGCCCGACGCTGCGCGCGTAACGTCTAGTTCATCGGCGACTCTCGCTGCCTGGGTACCTTTGCCTGCGCCCGGAGGTCCAAGTAGTATGACTTTCACTTACCGTTAGTCCTTGTCGATTAGCGAGATGGTGTTGTGCCTATTGTCTTCAACCGTCCAATTAGGGCAGGCACAGCTTTATCTTACGAAATCTATCTGATAAATCCTTCGTAATTCCGCATCAGCAACTGCGCCTCCAACTGCCGCATTGTGTCAAGCGCAACACCGACCATGATGAGCAGGCTGGTGCTGCTTAGTGTCAACGAACGCACATCCGTCGCGAAAGTGACGAAGAATGGCAGAATAGCCACAATGCCCAAAAACAGCGCGCCGCCCCATGTAATCCGCACGAGGACACGCGTCAGATATTCTTGAGTAGGCTGTCCTGGGCGGATTCCCGGAATGAAACCGCCATTGCGCTGCAAGTTGCCCGCCAAGTCTTGCTGCTGGAATGTCACAAGCGTGTAGAAGAAGGTGAATATCACGACCAACACGAATACCAGCGCCCAATAAGGGAACGCCGACGGGTCTAGGCTGTCCGCGAAGAACTGAGCCATGCGAGATCCAAAACTGTCGCTGAGCGGATTCCTGAAATAGCTGGCAATCGTACCCGGCAAAATAACGATAGAGAATGCAAATATGAGAGGAATCATTCCGGCTGAATTCACGCGCAGCGGCAGAAATGTCGAACCGGACTGTCTTTGCATCCTGCCGCCACGAAAAACACTGCGACCGTACTGCACGGGTACGCGCCTCTGGGCCTCTGTGAATAGTACGATGGCGTAAATTACCACGAAGGTGAACGCCGACAGCAGCAGAAGGCCCGCTCCCTGCTGACTCTCAAGCAGCCCCTGACCGACAATCTGCGGGAACCCAGCCACGATACCGCCGAATATGATGAGCGATATGCCGTTGCCCAGTCCGCGCTCGGTGATTAGCTCGCCCAGCCACACTAGGAACATCGTGCCGGCTATCATCGAGGCGACCATTGCCAGAGTTGGCATGTTCAATCCGAAGTCAATGAACGGAAGCACTCCGGCTTGCCGCAGCAGAGTGAGCTGGCCCCAAGCCTGAAGC
>JAGGDZ010000078.1 GCA_024648655.1 Chloroflexota bacterium
CCTGGAGCCGGAGTGGCGGTTCGCGCTGCCTATGGCGGTGGAATTCGACCCGGTGAAGTCGAGGCTGCTGGTGGTTGACCCGCAGCGCTGGCGCATACAGATATACAACAAGCTGGACAGCTACGACGACCCGCAGTTCAATATCTGACGGCGAGGACCTTTTGTTAACGGCTGTCGGATGATGGCTTGTTCTCGGGCGGGTTGCGTGCGGGGGAGATGGGGGGCGATGGAGGTGTGGAGGATGTTCGATGGCGGACTACGCGACGGCAAACCTTCTAATGTCTGAGGCGGCCCTATCACGGAACTCATTCAGCGCCGGGTACTGAGTGTCGGCATTATTTGTGAGGTAGTACCTTTCATTGGTCCCCAACTCCTCCATATCTTCGTGAACTACAAGGCTCATGAAAAACAGGTTCGCTTTCTGGAACTCCAGCAGCGCGATGGTCACGACCTTCGCTTTGTTATTGCCTCGCACCCCAAACACAAAAAAGTCGCGATTGTTATGCGTCAGTTGCCAATCGACGCTGATTGGGTAGTCGGGAATGGGATACTGGTCTGCTATCGGCTCGAACTGCGCCAAGTCGGAGGTGATGCATGCCTTCAAATCATCGTAAAACGCGCTGCGAATGACTTCTCTTCCCCAGTAGCGCATATTGCACACTTTTTGCGCGCAACCTACAAATTGCAGGATACTTTCGTGCAGCCTGTCGAGAGATGTGTCCAAATAGAGATTGCCGCCGTCATTCTCTACGCCATTGTTAATAAGGATGCTTTCGAAAATTCGACGCTTCGTGTCTGTGTTTATGTCATAGGTGTACGAGAGGCGCATGAGCGTCAATCCAAAATCGCAGACGCGGATATAGCCCTCACCGCGAGGGCTTTCTTGCAGATATACATCCACCATGTCGCCGTCCTCGTGGAGCATGGGAACGATGAGTTGGTATTTCTCGGAGCGGCGCTCGTATATGTCGAATCCCATGCTTTGCGTCCGATCCAGATATGCCTCGACTCTAGTAATATCCATCGAAGAGACTCCCTTGCAGCGTGAAATAATCTTCGGGGTTGACTATGCCCGTATCTGTGAAGAAAATGGCTAGAGCCTGCTCAAATGTGCCATATCTGTTAGTGATTTCTCGATGTCTTTCTTGCGGTTGAGCGCTACCCAACGCCAATTCGGACGCCGTAATGCGGTGGATGTGCGGACTAGCGTAATGTCCGTCAGGATGCCTGCTGGTCTCGCCGTGTGGACCGTTATAACGGACGAGGGTGATAGTCCCCAGTCTGCTTTCGTTGGTCTGATGCCGCAGACCGATCGAGTTGTTCTCTATGAACTCAGTGCTGTGGCGGACGAAAACGGAAAATCTCAGGGCATTGTCCTCGTTGGCGCGCAACTCCAAGTCACAGCGCCTTTGGCGATTTTCTTCTCTATATCCTCTGGCAGGATCCTTTTGTACAATCGTCTTAGGGCAAGCTATCAAGTCCTGAATTTGCTGGTCAGTCAACATCCAAGTTCCCTGCAATCGCTTGGCTCATGCGTTGACGCATTCTATCATACGCGGCGGGAGGCGTCTGAAGGCGGATTCTCCTCGATAATTTCATCGGACTTGGCAATCTGCGTGGCGATGAGGAAGTCCCGCACTGCGCTCGTGATGTTCGCTTCGGCTTCGCCGAGTTCGTGTCTTTGAAGAATGGCGGCGGCGAGCCGCTTAAAATTGGGATCTTCGATGTTAAGAGTCATGCTTGGAGTATATCACTCATCTGTTTTTACAGGTATTCTCAGGTATTCTCGACGCGCATTGTAACCGCCCCAAAGGCGGTGTGATAAGAGAGAAGCGGTAGTGAGAGCGAAGAGCGCGCTGTGGGAGAGAGTGAGCGCGCGAGTCGCGGTAGTGGGAACGGATTAGACGATAGTGAAGATGAGGTTAAGCCACTCCGCCGCCGTTGAACATCGCACCGACGGAACTGCCGGTGTGGATGCGCTGGATCGCCTCTCCGAGCATTGGCGCGACCGAAATGATGCTTGTCTTGGTGCCCATCTTGACAGGTGGAACGGGCAGTGAGTCGGTTACGACCAACTGTTTTATATCGCTCTGTTCGAGAACTTCCGTGGCGTTTGCGGCGAGTACGGCGTGAGCGGCGTAGCAGTAGATGTCTCGCGCGCCGTGACCCCGAAGCGTATTGGCGGTGGCGATGACTGTGCCACCTGTGCCGATCTCGTCATCGACAATAATGGCAGTCCTGTCGCGGACATCCCCGATGAGGGTAGCAGATTCCACGCGCTCCTGGTTGCCCAAGCGTACCTTCTCCACAATGGCAAGGGGAGCGTCGAGCCTGTAAGCCATGTTTCGCGCGCGCTTTGCGTCTCCGGCGTCAGTTGCTACGACGACGATATTGTTCTCGACTTGCCGCTCCTTGAAGTGCTGCGCCAGTTCCGGTATGGCGCTAAGTTCATCGAGAGGGATGTTGAAGAAGCCTTGTATCTGCCCTGCGTGAAGTTCGAGGGTGAGCACCCGGTCCGCGCCGGCGGTCTCAATTAGGTTGGCGACAAGACGCGCCGTGATAGGCACTCTGGGCTGGTCCTTCTTGTCGCTGCGAGCATAGGCGAAATATGGGACGACCGCCGTGATTCTGCCTGCTGACGCACGCTTGGCGGCGTCGATCATAATCAGGAGCTCCATAATATGGTCGTTGACAGGGTAGGCGATGGGCTGCACGAGGAAGACATCCTGTTGGCGGATGTTCTCGAGTATCCGGACGAAGGTGTTATCGTTACTGAACTTGAACACCTCGCACTTACCCAGCGGAATATCCATGTAGGCGCAGATGTCCTTCGCCAGCTTGCGGTGAGCATTGCCGCTGAACACCTTCATGTCTTCATACAGAGCCATTGCGACCCTCTCTGAGAGCTAATTGCATACTGCCATTGTGCGCATGTCCCGTAACCCATGTTAGCGTAACGGCGTGATTGCGAACTGGGAAATAATTATAGCATGCCGGAAATTGGCAATTTCTATGTGAGGAAGTGCAAGTTTTGAGTGAAAATCGATGAATTCTTACTGTGCGCTCAGATAGCCAAGCCGTTTGTTCTGGTCTATAATCAGCGCGGCGCTCGTATGTTGACAGTCGCCTTTCGGTTGAGAATGGAGGTGAAGCGGATTGGCTGATGAACCGGGTCGCAGCGTTCCCACGCATCCCATCACGCATCCCAAATTGAGGCTGCTTGAGCCACAGCTGGTGGACTATCAGGGGCAGCGTATGATCTACTTGCACGACAGCCTAGGCATTGCCAGAGACGGTGCATTGATACCGCAGCCACTTGCGCCGCTGCTGTCGCTGTGCGACGGTACGCGCGACATCTCAGGGCTGCGTTCGGGGTTGCTGATGAGAACGGGGCTTACGCTTCCTGAGCATGTCATCGAGCAGATAATAGAGCAGTTGGATGACGCGCTTTTGCTGGAAAACGGGGCATACCATGATGCCGCGGCAGAGGTGGTGCGACGATACAGGGATGCGAGACATCGACCGCCGTCACACGCGGGGCCGGTCTATCCGGGCGACTCGGCAGGACTCAGCCGCGCGATTGCGGGCTACTGCGAAGAGACACCGGTGGAAGAGATGACCTATACGCCTGAAAATGCGCTCGTAGGCATGCTGTGTCCGCACATCGACTATGCTCGCGGGCACAAGACATACGCCGAACTCTGGCAGCGTGCCAAGCCGTCTCTGGATGAAGTCGATCTGGTAATCATACTGGGCACGGATCACTCCGGTGGACTGAGTATGATTACGCCCACTCGCCAGAGCTACTTCACACCACATGGGGTGCTGCCAACGGATACTGAGGTCGTGGACGGACTTGCTGATGCGCTGGGACGGCAACGGGCATACGCGGAGGAGATTCACCACATCAATGAGCACTCGATTGAGCTTGCGTCCGTATGGCTGCATCACTTCTTGGACGGGCGCGCATGTCCGGTAGTCCCCATATTGTGCGGCTCGTTCCATCACTTCATAGCAGGTGGGGGTAACCCCGCCGAAGATGAGAACATTGTCAATATGGTGCAATTCCTGAGAGAGGCGACAGAGGATAGGAACACACTTGTCATCGCTGCAGGAGACCTGGCGCATATCGGACCGGCGTTCGGCGACTCAACGCCACTGGACACGATTGCACGGGCAAAGCTCTCGGCCGAAGACGGCGCGTCGATGGAACACATCCGCAACGGCGACGCAGCTGGGTTCTTCGAGCGTTCGCGCGCCGAGTCAGACTCGCGGCGGATATGCGGCATCTCCGCGATATACCTTATGCTAGAGTATCTGAGCGGCAAGAAGATTCTGGGCGAATCGATGGGATACGACCAGTGCCCGGCGGACGCGCAAGGCGGCTCAGTGGTTTCGATTGCGGGGGCGCTGCTGTATGAGGACGACGACTGACATCGATGGCAGGATATGCAGAGTAGATGACGGAGGTGCAACCATGCTAGGAGTAGTCTTTACGGGCGAGAGCAAGCTGGAAATCAGGGAGTTCGCAGATCCTTCGCCTGGCGCGGGACAGGTCGTCGTGGAGATGAAGTCATCAGGATTGTGTGGGAGTGACCTGCGACCGTATCGCTCCTCGGCGGATGAGCTTGGTCCGCGCACGGAGGTTATCAGCGGGCACGAGCCTTGCGGCGTCGTTGCGGAAGTTGGCGCGGGCGTTAGAAATGTGCGCGTGGGCGATCGAGTGATGGTGCATCATTACAGCGGCTGTCAGCGATGCGAATTTTGCCAGACTGGTTGGACGCAGTTGTGCCAGAGCGAGTACCAGAAGGTCTATGGCTCAGGCGCTCACGGCGGTAACGCCGACTACGAACTAATCGAGGACTATATGTGCGTACCGATGCCGGACGGACTGAGCTACGAGGAAGGAGCAGCAATAGCCTGCGGCACAGGAACGGCGTATCAGGCGCTGCGAAGGCTTGATGTGTCCGGACGAGATGTGCTCGCGGTGTTCGGGCAAGGACCTGTGGGTCTGAGCGGCACGTTCCTGGGAGCGCACATGGGAGCGCGCGTCATTGCGGTTGATCCGGTGGAGGAACGTCGCGAACTGGCGAAGGCGTCCGGCGCGTGGAAGAGCATTGACCCGATGGCCGACGACCCGATAAGCGCCATTTATGAGCTGACCGACGGAAGAGGAGCCGACTGCACGCTCGATGCGACGGGCATAGGAGAGGTGCGGGCGAACGCCATTCGCAGTACGCGAATCTGGGGCAGAGCCTGCCTCGTAGGTGAGGGCGGCACAATGACCGTGGAGCCGTCTCCGGACATAATTCATCGCCAACTTAACCTGTACGGGTCGTGGACATTCAGCAAGACGGTGCTTGAAGAACTGGCGACCTGGGTTGTGGAGCGCGAGTTACTGCTGAGCGACATCATCACCCACCGCTTCACTCTGGACAAAGCCGAAGAGGCATTTGCACTCTTCGATCGCGCGACCACTGGCAAGGTCGTCTTCAATTGGGACTAAAGAACAAAACTGACAGAGATAGGCGGACTGTGGGCAGTGAAGGCATGTGCTAAAATGCGGGTGCCTTGCGGATCTTGCGTGAGGCGCCAACTAATCACTCACGATTGGATCTTTCACATGAGGAGCCGAGAAATATGCGTCCGATAATGGATGTCGCAGCGGAACTGGGTTTGGACACGCAAACGCTCATACCGCAAGGACACTACAAGGCGAAGATACCCCTTAGTGCCGAGCGCGTTGACGGCAAGCGCGGCAAGCTCATAGTAGTCACGGGCATCACACCTACACCTGCCGGCGAGGGCAAAACGACTACAACGGTCGGCATGGCACAAGGCTTCGGTAGGCTGGGCAAGAAGGTTGTAGCCACGTTGCGCGAGCCTTCGCTTGGTCCCATCTTCGGCATCAAAGGCGGCGGAACCGGCGGCGGCTTGTCGCTTATAGAGCCGGAGGACGAAGTGAACATCCACTTCACTGGCGACGCGCATGCAGTCGGGTCGGCGCATAACCTGCTCGCCGCTCTGACGGACAATGTGGCGCAGCGCGGACAGATTCCGGGCTTCGGGCCGACTGGTATCACCTGGCGGCGCGTTACGGATGTAGAGGACAGGGCGCTGCGAACCATTGTGTCTGGCATTGGCGGCTCGCCGAACTCGCCCATGCGCGAGTCAGGCTTTGACATAGTTACGGCGTCCGAGATTATGGCGGTGCTGGCGCTCTCGTCGAGTCTCGAAAATCTTCGAGAACGGCTGAGCCGCATAGTGGTTGGCCTTACGGACTCCGGAGAGCCGGTTACGGCGGATGATGTGAACGCGGTCGGCTCGATGATGTCGCTGCTGCGCTATGCGATTCAGCCCAACCTTGTGCAGACGACGGAAGGGCAGGCGGTTATCGTGCACGCAGGACCGTTCGGAAACATCGCGCATGGTTGCAGCTCGGTGATAGGTGACAGGATCGCGCTCGGATACGCGGATTATGTGCTCACCGAGGCAGGCTTCGGCGCCGACCTGGGATTCGAAAAGTTCATGCACATCAAGGCGCGCTTCAACGGTCTGGAACCGAGTGGCGCCGTCATAGTGGCAACGGTGCGCGCGCTAAGGTCACATGGCGGCGCGTTGAGGCGTCAACTCGATGAGCCAAATGAGGACAGGGTTCGCAGGGGCATGGCAAACCTAGAACACCTGATAAGCGTGATACGTTCCTTCGGGCTGCCGGTTGTTGTTGCGCTGAACAGGTTCCCTTCGGATACGGAAGGTGAGATTGCCATTGTCAGGCAGGGCTGCAAGGAGGCAGGCGCCTATGATGCTGTGGACACTCGCGTATTTACCGAGGGCGGCGAAGGCGGCATCGATCTCGCCGAAGCCGTGATTGCGGCTACGAAAGGCGACGACCCGGAAATCTCATACCTTTACCCCGAGGACGCCACCATTCAGGACAAGGTTCTGGCGCTGGCGCAGAAAGTATATGGCGCAGACGATGTTTCCTGGGCGAGGACCACGCGCAGGCCACTCCGTCGCTACACTGAACTGGGATGGGGCAGCCTACCGGTATGCATGGCGAAGACACATCTGTCCATTTCGCACAACCCGCGCCTGAAGGGGCGGCCTTCGGGATATACCTTTGAGGTTAATGATGTGCGCGCGTCAGTCGGCGCGGGTTTCATATATCCCATTGCGGGCAGCATCATGACTATGCCGGGACTGCCGGGCTCGCCGCGCGCGCTGGATGTGGACGCGGAAGGGAATATCCTGGGGTTGTAGAGAAAGTTATCTCAATTTGAATCCAACACCAAGTTGATTAAGATAGACTGAATTAGTTGATAGGGCAGTCATGTAAAACGCAGAGGCTGCACAGCAGTACAAAAAGACCACTTTCAGGGTCGTCTGAATGTATGATTGCGAAGATCGAATAATCCAAGTTTCGGGTACCTGGACGAAACATGCCTGAGTTCTTTAATGTACTTGCTCCTCAGGCAGCGTTTGAGGCGATAAAGCCGATGCTGCCTGTCATCATTGAAACGGAGGTCGTACCTACCGCAAGATCGCTTGGACGTGTTACCGCTGAAGTCATCCTGTCTCCTGAGGACTTGCCTGCTTTCGCGCGCTCCACAATGGACGGTTATTCTGTACGGTCGCGCGACACTTTCGGAGCGAGCGAAGGACTGCCGTCGTACTTGGACATCGTTGGTGAGGTATCGATGGGCAAGGCTGCGGATGTTAAGCTTGGAGTAGGGCAGGCGGCTACTGCCTACACAGGAGGCATGCTGGCGCATGGCGCGGATGCTGTGGTAATGGTCGAGCGAACTCAGACGCTCGATGAAACGTCAATCGAGGTGCTGAGAGCGGCTGCGCCGGGTGAGAATGTGGTGCAGGTTGGCGAGGATGTACGTAAAGGAGAGCCAATTCTGTCGAAGGGCAGTGTAATTCGTCCTCAGGACATTGGCGGAATGCTTGCGCTTGGAATCACAAGCGTCTCCGTGAGCCGCAAGCCTGTCGTGGGAATAATCTCAACCGGCGACGAGCTTGTACCGCCCGACAATAAAATCAGCCCGGGACAGATACGTGACATTAATTCTTATACCATCTCAGCGCTTGTAGAGCAGTCCGGAGGGGAGCCGCAGTGCATTGCCCTTGTATCGGATGACTTCGAAGCGCAGAGACAGGCGGCGATAGAGGGCTTAGGTGCATGCGACGCCCTGGTGTTCTCTGCCGGAAGTTCTGTCAGCAGCCGTGACCTCACCGCCGATGTGCTCAACAGCCTTGGAGAGCCGGGCGTCTTAGTGCATGGCATCTCAATCAAGCCGGGGAAACCGACAGTTGTCGGCGCGGTGGACGGCAAGCCGGTGTTCGGGCTGCCTGGCAATCCAGTATCGGCGATGGTGGTATTCGACTTGTTGGTTCGCCCTACTATGTATCATCTGAGCGGCTGCGAGGCCGCACCACCACATTCGACTGCACAGGCGACGCTGGCGCGGGACATCCCGTCAGTTGCCGGTCGCGAAGACTATGTGCCGGTGCGAATGGTAAGCTCTGACGGCTGCGTTAGCGCGGAACCGGTGTTCGGCAAGTCAAACCTGATTTACACTCTCGTCAGGTCAGATGGCATAGTCAGAGTGCCGTTAGATAAATCTGGGCTTTATGCGGGCGAAGTGGTGAATGTGCGACTATTCTGAATGGCGGGAAGCCCGCTATTCCACAATACGCTGTATCACCTGCCAACTGCTTTATCCTGTACACAAGAATGGGCAAATATGAAATCTGGAGACTTCCTCGCTAATTTGAGCCGCAGCCTCGGGCGTGAGTCTGCCGAAGAGCTTGTGCCTGACGTCGCCACCCACCTGTCGCTTAACGCCGAGCAGGTGCAGGCGCGCGCTCGGAGCGTTGCGGACGATGTTGCCGCCCGCGCCGATGAGCTTATGGATTTGATGGAAAATAGCGCCGCTGAAGCAGCCTGGAATGTCTATCGCACGAAATCCCACGGTGATGCCGCGAGTTACATTCGCCAGGTCGCGCGGGACGTTGAAGCTCGCACGATGCTGCGTTCAACGCATTCTGCGCTGGAAACGCTCGACATCGAAGCTGCCATGCATGGTACGGGCATTTTACTGGAAGTCATGGCGCTAAGTGAAAATGAACAAGCTGAGGCGAGAGACACGGCTCGTGCAGACTTCCGCCAGAAGGTAATCTCGGCGGACATTGGCATTACCGGCGTGGACTACGCTATTGCGGAAACCGGCTCCTGCGTACTGTTGCCTAGAAAGGGTGTGAGTCGTGTAGTGTCGCTGCTGCCGCCGGTTCATATAGCCGTGGTAGAAGCGGGCCAGGTGTTGCCGAGTTTGGACGAACTGTTCACCTTATGCAGACAGGACTTCCTCGACGGGGATATTGGCAGCTACATGAACCTCATCAGCGGGCCCAGCCGTTCGGCGGATATTGAGTACCAGCTCGTCACAGGCGTACATGGACCGGGCGAGGTCCACATGATTTTGCTAGGGTAGAGTAGGGCGGAAGAGTGTCTAACCTCTCCCGAAAACTTGGCTTCCTGCCTTCATGAACCGCAGCGCCTGTTCGGTAGCATTTGAGATGAGTTCTGCCGCGCGCTCAGAAGCCTCATCCAGCGTCATTGGGCCCGGGGTAATCGCGGCGAGCGCGTCAATGCCGTATTCGTGGACGTCCTGAAAGCCTGCTCCGAGAGAGCCACTTATGCCGACTACGGGAATGCCAAGCCTCTTGGCGCGCTCCGCGACGCCCACCGGCGCCTTATTATAGATTGTCGAATGGTCCATGCTGCCCTCGCCAGTGATGACTAGGTTGCAGCCCGGCAGATAATCATCCAGGCGTACCGTATCAAGCACTATGTCAACACCTGCTCGTAGTTTGCCATTGGTAAAGGCAATCAGTCCGCCGCCCAATCCGCCGGCTGCTCCGGATCCTGGAACATCGTTGATTTCTACGCCGATGTCGTGCTTCACGACTTCGGCGAAGTGCAGTAGCGCCGCGTCTAACCTTTCAATCATCTCCGATGTCGCGCCCTTCTGCGGGCCGTATATCGCTGAAGCCCCGGTTGGCCCTGTAAGTGGATTATTCACATCACAAGCCACGAGAAACTCGCAACTACGAACTGTCTCATCCAATCCGGACATGTCGATGTGATTCAATCTGGAAAGCGCCGCGCCGCCAAACTCCAACTCTTGTCCCGTTTCGTCAAGCAGTCTGACACCCAACGCCTGAGCCATGCCTGCGCCCGCGTCGTTCGTCGCGCTGCCGCCAATGCCGATTATGAAGCGGCGGTATCCAGCGTTCATGGCATGAATAATTGCCTCACCAAGCCCGAAAGTAGTCGTAATCAAAGGATTGCGTTTCTCGTCAGGAACGAGAGCAAGCCCGGACGTACGCGCCATCTCGATAACCGCAGTGGCGCCGTCACCCATCGCTCCCCATTCGGCCGAACGACGCTCACCCAACGGCCCTGTAACTTCGATGTTGTGGATCTCGCCTCCGGACCCTTCAACGAGCGTCTCAAGTGTGCCGTCTCCTCCGTCCGCCACTGCTACTGCGGAGACTTCGGCGTCAGGAAGTACACGCAGTGCTCCTTCCCGCATTGCGGCTGCCGTATCGACTGCGGAGATGCTGCCTTTGAAAGCTTGTGGCGCTATCAGGATTTTCATAATAGCGAATTATAACATCCGCTTAGCGCTGGCGCATTTTGCGTCGCGGCTTCCACACCAAGGGCAGTCATCGCGAAGGTAGGGTAGGGCAGTTTAGGATTGACGATTCAAGCGCCTGCCAATGCACTATAAGGAACCAATGCCGCAGATTATGCTCTTGCGTTTTCTACGCTGACCGTTGAACTCGGATACTTTCGAGCAGGCACTGTAGGACCAAGATAGATAGCCGAATGAATGGCCAAAGCTCTCACGCCATTGTGACAGACCTGAGATGCAGGGAAGATCACGACGGTGGTCATTCTTGATTGATGGGTACAATTGGCGTTTGCGAGTGAACGTAAGATATTTGCTTGTGTGCATCACTGCAAATTTGCAGAAAGCGAAGGCGCGACATGCCCCTGACAGTTACATATAATAATATGTCAGCCTGTTGAAAAATGGCTAGAAATTGGCAGAATTAGCCGATTTTTGTGCTTGACTATATGGTTATATTGCAATAATGTTCTCATATGCCTAGAACGAAGGAACATTCGGAGCCTACTCGACAGATATACGCCTCCATCCGCGAGGATGTCTATCTCGCCGCGAAAGCGCGCGCCACTGAACTGCGCTTACCCATGCGGCGCTTTATCGAAGAGGCGCTGGCGAATGCCATTAGTGCGGACAATCCGGCGTTGACCGAGTTGACAGGTTCCCAGTCTTCACCGGATCAACGACCGCCTTCTATCTGGGACGATCAGTATTTGGAAGCCCAGGCGCGGCAGCCGCTGGGATCACCGTTAAACCTGTCTGAGCACGAAGCGCGTCGTGTGGCACTGGGCGCATTCGAGTACGCTGCTGAGTTCGAAGATGAGCCGGTCCCATCAGTGCCGAACCGCATTCAGAGCCATGCGATGGGATACGTAGGCGACCCTGTTGAACTGTCGGACGAGGACGCGGCACAAATTGCCCGCGAGGTTCTTCTGTTTGGGTCGCGAGGCGGCAGGGAGGCTAGAGATGGCTGATGTGCTACTGGACATTACTGTCTTCAATGACTTGAAGGCAGGAGATCCGGATGCTCGCAAGGTCGTGGAACGGATCTTGGACGGCGAGATTAAGGCTGCCGCATCTCCCTTGACGGTGTGCGAGCTTTGGCGCACCAGCGGAATTGACAGACGCACCGAAATTGGGTTTCTTAGCGTACTGCGTTTTGTCGAAGAGGTAGCGCCCGCCCTTGAAGACGCGAGAACCGCTGGCCTGTGGCTTGCCGATTCGAACCTGGATGGTCGGCGCGATGCCTCCTGCGTAGCTATTCTGGCAGCGACTGCCAAGCGGCTCGGCATCCCGATATGCACTCGCGATGCCGACGCATTCGCAACTTTCGATGTTGAAGTCACATCATACTGACACGACTTCGCATTCATCAAACCAAAGCAAGAAATCTCCTTTATCCTCTTTGACCTCCTACTTGGATGCGGTTCCATTCAGTTTCATGCTGTGCATATTGTGGGTCCTGCTGAATACCGAACCAAATCGCAAAACACCGGCTGAGCGCCCTTGTGCCCCCTTCCGCCCCACGTTACCATTGACCTTAAGGGATTAACAACATCCTGGCGAGCATTGTCCCACTTGAGAGACTCGGATTACGAAGAGTTAGCCCGATCGGAGAAGCCACCGATGAGACATATGGTCGCCCTAGCGTTCATGCTCATTGGCTTTGGGGGATTTCTTGCGTTGCAAGTGGTAAGCAGCGCTCAAGCATCGGGCATAGCAGCGCATCTGCTGGTGATCGATGATGCGATTACCCCTCTTGAAGCCAAGAGGTTTTCGAGTTCAGTTGATGACGCTGAGGCGGCAGACTCACACCTACTCATTGTTCAACTGAGCACTCCGGGAGGCCTTTTCGACTCCACGCGCAAGATAGTAGAAGAAATCTTTTCGTCTCCGGTACCGGTCGTTGTGTACGTAGCCCCGGCGGGCGCGCGCGCCGCATCTGCCGGTACATTCATCACTGCTGCTGCGCATGTCGCTGCAATGGCGCCCGCAACGAATATAGGAGCCGCTGCCCCTGTCAGAGCGGACGGGGAGGACCTGCCCGATACGATTAAAGCGAAGGCTACTCAGGACGCGGCAGCTTTTATTCGGAGCATCGCATCTCAGCGCGATCGCAATGCCGACGCTCTTCAGGACACAGTCCTCAAGGCAGAGTCATACAGCAGTGACGAAGCGCTAGAGCTACACGTTGTTGACCTGAAGGCAGAGAATCTCGCGGACCTTCTGTCGCAGCTTCACGGCAGGAACGTCTTGCACAACGGCGAACGGATACGGCTCAACACAGAGGGAATGACCGTTACGGAACTTGAGCGCACTCCCGTGGATATCTTCCTGCGCTTTCTCGCCAATCCCAATATCGCGTTCCTTCTGCTGACTATTGGAGGAATCGGCATTGTCATAGAACTGTTCAGCCCGGGTCTGATTGGACCGGGCGCGGTTGGCGTAATTGCCCTGGTTCTCGCGTTCCTCGCCCTCGGAAACCTGCCGGTCAACTGGGTAGGCGTTGGACTCATTGGTCTGGCGATGGCGCTGTTCTTTGCGGAGGCGCAGGCGCCAGGAATAGGCATATTCGGCATAACCGGCGCAGTCGGTTTCCTTGTGGGGGCGTTCCTGTTGTTTGGCAACGTCAGTTTCAGCCCACAAGTGCCAGAGTTGCCTGCTGCCCCCAGCTTCACGATCAGCGTCTGGGTAATTGGCGCTATCAGTGCTCTGCTGTTCGCCTCGATGCTTCTCACACTCCGTGCCGTGAAGCAGGCTCGAAAGACTACGCCTTACTACGCCTTTTCAAGCAGCAATCCTGACAATCTGGTCGGGTCAATCGGTACGGCGACTACTGAGCTAAATCCGTCAGGAAGCGTCCGAGTCGCCGGCGAGCAGTGGAGCGCGGTATCCGATACTGGCGAAATCTTATCGACCGGGGAGCGTGTTATGATAGTCGAAGTTGACGGGCTAATTCTGAAGGTGACGAAAGAGTCCACCTTCAGAGGACAGGCGGAGCAGTGATGGGCATCGAAGCATGGTGGGCGGGACTGATTGTCGCAGCCCTGATCCTATTCTTTATGGAAACGCAGATGCCCGGAATGGGTATATTCGGCTTGAGCGGCGCGGTGTGCCTCGTGCTTGGCGCATTCATGCTTAGCAGCGGGAATGTGGCAGTTGTGGGAGGCGCCGCAATAGTTTCGCTGGGAACTGCGGCGTTGACTATCAAGGCGATGTACGATGCGCGCAAGGCTGGGAAGTACGCCAGTCCTACCAACCCCAGAAGGCTAGTAGGGCAGGTTGGCACTGCGACGACTGCCCTGGACCCCCGCGGCAGTGTGCTCATAGCCGGAGAGCAGTGGACAGCCATCTCCGACTCGGGCGCGCATGTAGCGAGCGGTGAGCAGGTAATTATCCTGGAAGTTGACGGACTCATTCTAAAGGTTTTCAAAGCTGATGAGGATTGAAGTAAGCAGTAAGAGAGGAAATCATGATCCCATATATAAAGATAGTTCAGCAGTATGAGTTGCTAGGAGTATTCTGGCTGGGAAAGTTCACCGGGCTGAAGCCTCCGGGCTTGCAAATTCTGTTGTGGCCCTTCCATAAGACACAGACCATCGATCTACGCGAAGATGTCATCGACATTCCTCGCCAAACCAATATCACGAGCGACAATGCGCCCATCGACATCGACTTCCTGGTGTACCTGCGGGTTATTCCGAACGAGGCTCAGAAGTCCGTGCTTGAAGTAGTGGACTACACCAGTGCAGTCATTGGCATAGCAACGACGACATTGCGCGCCGTCATTGGCGAGATGCCGCTGGACGATGTTTTGTCGCAGCGGGAAAGGATCAACGAAGAGCTTCGCCTGAAGCTGGATGAGATAACGGAGAGGTGGGGAATCAAAGTAACGCAGGTGGAGATACGCGAGATCGAGCCGCCGCGTGACATTCAAGAGGCGATGAATCGCCAGATGTCGGCAGAACGTGTGCGCCGCGCCGCCGTGACCGAGGCCGAAGGCACGCGCCAAGCTGCTATCACCGTTGCAGAAGGCGAAAAGCAGGCGGCGATACTAAAGGCTGAGGGCGAGCGCCAAGCGGAGATTCTTTCCGCCGAGGGCGATCAGCAGGCTGCCGTTCTTAGGGCTGAAGGCTTCAGTATCGCTCTGGACAGGGTGTACGGCGTAGCGCAGAACATCGACTCCAACACACTGAGCCTCCAATACTTCGACACGCTTCAGAAGCTGGGTGAAAGCTCATCCACAAAGTTTATCTTCCCGATGGAGTTCACGAACCTGCTGCGTCCCTTCACCGGCGGAATGCGGCAAGAGGGTGGTTCTAGCAGCGGCAGCGCGGCGGCAGACTAGGCGCAGGCTATGTCATGATCGGGGAGTATCGAGGACTTTGGTGCGCGACGCTCCTTCCGCTAGTATGGCTAGACGTAGTTCTTGACGCTGCGCGCCAAAGACAAGGTCATTCCCGGAACCGCCGCAATCTCTTCGATGGAGGCATTGCTGACGCCGCGCAGTGAGCCGAATCTGCGAATGAGCATTCGTTTGCGCTTGGGGCCTATGCCGGGTACCAGGTCGAGGGCAGACTGTACGCTTTTCTTAGATCGGCGTTCTCTGTGGAATGTTATGGCGAAGCGGTGTGCCTCGTCGCGGGCGCGCTGCACCAGATAAAGCCCTTGAGAGTTGCGCGGCAGCACAATGCCTTCGCTCATCATAGGAATGAAAAGTTCTTCATTTTCCTTTGCAAGGCTGGCGAGTGGAATGTCGTTAATGCCAAGCTCCAAAAATACTTGCAGCGCAGCGCCCAGATGCCCCTTGCCGCCATCTATGAGCACAAGGTTAGGCACAATACCCCATGAGTTGCCGTCGGTCTTCTTCTGATTCGATTCCGTGGGCGAGTCCATGCCTTGCGGGCGTCTTGACTGTGCAAGACGCTTGAAGCGGCGAGTCAGCATCTCGCGCATCATGGAGTAGTCGTCCACACCTTCTACGGACTTAATCTTGAAGCGCCGGTAATGTGCCTTCTTGGGCTTGGCGTCCTCGAAGACGACCATGGAGCCGACCGAGTTTGTCCCTTGAATGTTGGATATGTCGTAGCATTCGATTCGCCTGGGCGGGTAGGGTAGGCTCAACGCCTCTTGCAGCTCGGACATGGCGGCGTCCATTGCAGCCGTGTCCGACAACTGTTTGACACGGAGTTGTTCGAGTCCTTGCGCGGCATTTTCAGCGACCATCTCTACCAGACGCCTCTTTTCGCCGCGCTGCGGCCTGTAAACACGAACGCTGCCCTGCCTCTTCTCGCGCAGCCACTTCACGATGCCGTCCGACTCTTCGAGATTATGCTGCACGAGGATGCGTGGAGGCACATAAGGTGTAGCGTCGTAGAACTGCTTCACGAATGCCGTGAGTATCTTGTCCGGCTCGTCGTCCTGCGTGCCCGCCATCAGAAAGTTGTCCCTGCCAATGAGTTTACCTTGTCGGATGAAGAAGACCTCCACCCAGGCTTCACGGGGTCCGGGCGCAGTCGCAATAACATCGGCGTTCTCCGAGGTCAGATGCAGGACCTTCTGCCCTTCATTAACCTTTTCGATTGCCGCGAGCTGGTCGCGCAAAACGGCAGCCTTTTCAAACTCAAGGCTGTCCGCAGCTTCGAGCATGCGTGTCTTGATCGAGCCTACGACCTTATTGGTCTTGCCTTCGAGAAAGAGGACGACCTGGTCTATGACCTCGGCGTATTCGCGCTTATCAACAGCGCCTATGCAGGGACCCACGCAGCGGTGGATATGGAAATCGAGACAGGGACGAGCGTCAGTACCTGTGATAGTCTTTGTGCAGGAGCGGTATGGGAAGAGCTTTTTTAGCAGACTAAGGGTGCGGCGCACACTCCCCGCGCTGGCGAACGGTCCGAAGTAGCGTGAACCGTCTTTGTTCACGCGGCGCGTGATATAGACCTGAGGGAAGTCTTCCGAAACATCAATCTTGATGAACGGATAGCTCTTATCGTCCTTGAGACGCGCATTATAGGGCGGTTGGTGCTCCTTGATGAGGTTGCACTCAAGTATGAGAGCTTCCGACTCGGACTCGGTTACTATGTATTCGTAGTCGGCGACTCTGGCGACCATGTTGGAAATTTTGCGGGGCAAGTTGGCGCCGGGAGCGAAGTATGAGCTAACGCGGTGTCTAAGACCTGCCGCCTTGCCCACATAAAGAACTTCGCCTGATTTGTCGCGCATAAGGTACACTCCCGGCTTGGCAGGTGTGGCTTTGAGGCGCTCGGAGAAGTCGGTTTGCGGCATTCTTCTTTTCCGCAAGTTCATTGGGATGTCAGGAAGAGGCGTACACCTTACCCTAGAACGAAAGCCAGCACGATAAGTATGACGGCTATGAGCGAGCTGATCGCTCCGATTTGCCGCAGTTCACGTCCTAGGTAACGGCTGACATTTGATGCACCAGCATCCACGGCGCGGCGTCTTGCACGTGGCGCAGAACGAGTGTCCGTGGATGTGGATGCTGCAGTCCGTGCGCGTATAGATTCTGCCCGCCTTACAGGAGGACTGGGCGCATCCACGGCAGGCTCGGCAGCGGCATTGGGTTGGGTAGGCCCGGCCTGGAAGTTCTGCGGCGCGGCCTTGCCACGTCGCCTTCTGCGGCTAAGGCGCGCCTGTCGTGATGCTGCGCGTTGAGCTTTGCTTGGCATTGGAATGGCTCCTGTGGATGCTTCTATTTCTGTCTGAATCTACGAATAAGTCCTGAAAGCCTACATTGGCGCGTTCGACACCGCTCAGCTCGCTACGCTCGGGGATGGGACTTGTCATATTCCGTTCGTACATGCTCGCTGGTAAGATGCGTGTAAACTTGGGTCGTGGTGATGCTCGAGTGTCCCAGCAGTTCCTGCACGTGTCGAAGAGGAGCGCCGCCTTGCAGCAGATGAGTTGCGAAACTGTGGCGCAGGGTATGCGGAGTAATTTTCTTCGTGATGCCTGCGCGCTTGGCGCTTGCCTTCAGGATGAGCCAAAATCCCTGCCGGCTAAGTCTCTGGCCTCTACGGTTCAGAAATAGGGATTGCTCTGAAGTCTGCTTGATGAGGGAAGGGCGGGATTCGGCAATATAACGACGCAGCACGGAAATAGCGCTCTGATGCACCGGGATGATGCGCTCCTTGCCGCCCTTGCCGAAACAGCGCACACTGCCCTGCTCAAGGTCAACATCGCCGAGGTTCAGGGATACGAGTTCGGTTACGCGAAGGCCGCTTGCATACAACAACTCGAACATCGCATGGTCTCTGAGGCTATCCGTAGTATCGTTCTCGGCAGTGGAAGACAGCAGGTTCTCTACCTCTTCCATACTGAGCGTGTCCGGCAACGAGCGCCCTATGCGCGGAGAGCTGATATTTTCAGTGGGGTCGTGTGTGACTATGCCTTCGTCCAGAAGAAAGCCAAAGAGAGACTTACTCGATGCAACCTTCCGGGCGCGCGTGGTGTCAGAGTATTCGAGGGCATGCAGATGAAGCAGGTACTGGGACATCATGTCTTCGTCAACAAATTCCCATCCGCTACCGTTGCCGTTGAAATGGTTGGTCTTGAGGTATTCTACTAGCTGAGAGAGG
>JAGGDZ010000218.1 GCA_024648655.1 Chloroflexota bacterium
AACATAGACCGGAGCAAATTGCGTACAGGCCAGAACGGAGCGATAGATAAAATCCTCATGAATGTCCGTGGAGGCAAGCCAAACACATCAATCGTACCGCCGCCGGGGTACGGGAAGTCCGATGTAATCAGGGTGTCAGCGACGATTCTGATGTGCCAGGAATTAGTGTCCAGGGCGCTAATTGTCGCGCCTGCCGAAACGCTGCGCAGTCAAGCGGTGGACACCCAACAGATGAGAGAGTCCGCAGAGCGGTACAAGTTGCCCCGCATCTTGGGAGAACGAATACGCGCCCACGAGGTCAAAGCGTTCTCGTTGCCATTTCCTCCGAGGCGCCACAAAAACGCGAGTTTTTTCGCAGCCACTATCCAGTTAGTCAACAGTAATCTTGATGGGTTTGTCCGGTGGGTAATGAGGGAAAAGCGCGAGCATGGAGTACCGCCCATAGTATATTTCGACGAGGCCCACACTGGCAGCGCGAGCAATCATTGGGGCAACGTAGTCAAGTTGCTACGTGAGGCCGGCGCGTTTGTAGTGTTGCTAACCGCGACACCTTTTCGGTCGGACCAAGAACGCATCGAAGGATTCGACTGGAAAGAAAGGGAGACGAAGCCCGTTTCCATATCCCGGCGACGTGTAGATACTCACGGTGAACAGGTCGTGGATATTTACGAAGGGCGCCGCACGATTTACGCTTTAGACCCCGATTTTGCGTACCGGATACGTGATGCGTGGGATGTTGACAGCCCCCCGTCGCTGTGCAAAATGACACGATTGGCATATGACTTTGACCTTGAAACCAGAGACAGGCTTACCGATGAGCACATCGGTCGTAACCGTCTATCAGAGTTGCCCCCTCATCGACTGGTGGGAGAATTGGGCCGTATGTTGCGAGAGGACAAGGTCATCGAATTTCTGTGTGAAGCCATGCTGACCCAACTCCGAGACCGTCGGCTGGATGCCCCAACCACGGCAGGAATCATCTTCATCGGGAACAACGAGCCAGGCCAAGAACCCGGTGACGAACGACACGCCCGGAGAGTGGCGGACATCATTAGCAGCATCGACAGGCGTTTCAACCCAGTGATCGCCACGTCGAGCGATGCGAGCGGCGCACGCAACCTGCGGGAATTCCAGAGAGGTAAGCACGACATTCTAATCGTCAAGCAGATGGGTGGGGTGGGCTATGACGTGCCGCGCCTCAAGGTTGAGCTGGACTTGTCCACTGTCAGAGCTGCGTCGGCCTATGTGCAAAGGGTGGCGCGAGTAGCGCGGATTTGGCACCCCACCGACGACCCAGACGACGCGCAGATGACTGCGGTCTATATCACGCCTGACGACGCGCTGGGCGCAGCCTTGTGGCAGTTCTTTATCGCCGGCGAGCACGGCGAAACGAGTTTGACCAACGCGGAATATGTGCGGACGGTTCAGGCGCGGCAAGAGAGCGACAGTCAACCACGCCTGGGCGAAACTTATATTGTTGATGGGGTGACAACCTCGGATTTCTACTCCGATACGCAGGGGCAAGTTTCTCCGGGTGAAACTCTGCCGGTAGCGCAAGGCGTTATCCGGGCTGCACCTCCTCTGCAAAGACTTTGGACGATTCCCGACGTGAAAAGGCCATCCCTGCACTCCGAAAAGCACTATCTGTGCCAGAACCGGTAGAGCCGACAACAGTTTCACCTGCACCAGACGTAGAGCGCGGCGCAACTGTAGTTTTGGACGCCGATGCAGAACAGAAGGCGGACAGTCGGGAACTGCGAGACTTGGCACGCCAAGTCACTGAGCGACGATTGCGTCGGCAATACCAAGGTCCAGGGGATACGGTGTACACCGAAACTATTAAAGAAGTGCAATGGCAGCACAAATCGTTGTGTGGTTTAGGTGGCAAAAAGCCGAGGGACTACACAGCGCAGGAAGTTACCCGTCTCAAAGAGTCCTATGTGGCAGAGCTGAGGGGAGACCTATGACCACCGGGTATAACGAACAGGAATTGGCAAGCATGAGCGGCCCACGTCCGTTGAAAGAACCAGGCAGCGTAGAATGGTGTTGGCAGACGGTGAGCGCCCTCCAACACATGTGGCAGAGCCTCCGTCTAAATTACGAGCACTACATCACACTCCTAAACGAAGCTGAAGCCGAAGCCATTTGGGAGAAAATCCCCCCGGATAACCCTTATGGGTCGAAAGCCGCTATGTTGAAGCAGGTCGAAGTAGGGGAATCACAGGACGCTCACAAACGCATGAGGATTCAGACTTTGGCGGCGCAGGCGAAGGCGCTGCAACAAACGGGGCGGCCTGCCGCAGTCCAAAAATCCGCTGGCAACTCCAACGTATACCTCTTGCGTCGCATTGCCAGGGACCACCCTGACACGTTACAACGAATAGTTGATGGGGAGTTCGACAGCGCAAGAGCAGCGGCAAGAGAAGCTGGCATCGCGTTGGCCCAACCAAAGAAAACCGTCGTTTTGAGCGACAACGTAGAGCGTGTAGCAGACGCGATAAAGGGATACTACACTTCCGAGCAGGTAAAGCAGATAGTTGGACGCTTGAACTCGTAGACACCTAGCGGCCGCGGCGTGGGTCGGCCCCTTTCCTTCAAGTTGCGAATCCCAGGTTGGCGGCTACGGCGCGTTGTTTGTTGTCCAGCGTGATGAAAGCCATGCTGCCCACTATGGTTTCATCTACATACAGGGCGGTGGCCATGTGCCACAGATCAGAGCCTTTCAGGTAGCCGCCGATTTCAAGGGCTTTCGCAAGTTCCGGCCCCAGCGACCGGTGTGGATGAACCAATCCGATACTGGAAACTATGCTGGGGTCGTATTGCAGCCGCTCTCTGGCGTACACGGAACGCACTTCCGCCTCCAACAGGTTGGCGGACAGCAGCACGGGGAATGACGTTAGCCGGCGAGCGGTCTGTTCCCAGCCCGGTTCTTCAAGGGCTACGGCTACGGCGGCGGACGCATCAACGTACGCCAACAACGGTAGCGATAGAGATGCGACCACTTATCGCCACCCTACCGTCCATCAGCAAGGAACCGGGCTAACGCGCCCGGCACGTGTGCCGTGGGCTTCAAGCTTCCGCGAGGCCCTTCGCCGCCGGAGACAATCCCTTGGGCGCGCAGTTCCGCCAGTTGCTTGAA
>JAGGDZ010000235.1 GCA_024648655.1 Chloroflexota bacterium
TCGCCTTCTAAGGGACGCCGGCGCAGGATTTGGTAGCCGACAACGTCTGAGTCGGCTGGAGCGTCCCAGGTCAGGGTAACCGACAGGGAGCCGGAGGCATCGGCTTTCAGGTTCGTCGGCCTGCCCGGGGCCTCCTGCGCCAACGCCGGCACCGCGAAGAGCAGGAGGACTGCCAAGGCTGCCATCACGCCGCCTGCCAAGGGGAGGCTTGTGAAGCGGAAAGCCGCTCTAACTGCGGATACCATTGGACACCTCCATGCCTTGCCGTCCCTGCGGAACCGGTCTGGCGAGTTTCTCGCGCAGGCGCGGCAGTCTGCGATGGGCCTGAATGGTAACATGAATCTATGCTGAAGACAATTGCCTCCTTACCAGACATCAGACCTGCGGCATTTCCAACTCATGCACCTTACTCCATCCTTTGCTACATTGGTTACATGACATAAAAGTACGTGGCTAGGAGGGTGCTATGGCTATTGCTGCTGACGAGCAAATTCGTGCAGGGACGCTGGATGAGATTAGAGAGCGCGGTTGCACGGTGGTCACGGGTGGCGGGCATACTATCGCAGTGTTCGCTCATGGTGAGAGAGTATTCGCAGTGGACAACAGATGTCCGCACATGGGATTTCCGTTGGACAGGGGAACCGTGAAGGACGGCATTCTGACCTGCCACTGGCACCACGCGCGCTTTGATCTGTCGAGCGGCGGCACATTCGACCCGTTCGCCGACGATGTGCGGTCGTTCCCAGTGTCTGTGTCCAATGACGGTGAGGTGTGGGTGGACCCATCGCCGCCCGAGGCTGACCAGACGGTGCGCTGGTCGAAGCGTCTCCAGGACGCGCTGGAGGACAACATTCGCCTGGTGGTCGCCAAGTCGGTACTGGGGCTGAACGCTGTGGATGCGGACTATCGAATTCCGTTGGGAATCGGCGCGGATTTCGGCACGACATACTCTGCGGCGGGCTGGGGACAGGCGATGACGATACTGACTTGCAGCGCGAATATGCTGCCGTACCTGGAGGCGGAAGACCGCCCGCTTGCGATGTTCCAGGGTCTGCTCCATGTGGCGCGGGCGAACGCGGGCATGCCGCCGCGCTTCTTGCTCGATCCGCTGCCGACGGGCGAAACGCGGCCCGAGGTGTTCAAGCTATGGTTCCGCAACTTCATAGATGTGCGCGACTCGGACGGGGCTGAGCGATGCCTGCGAACTGCGATAGAGCTTGGCATTCCGGAGCAGACGATAGCGGATATGATTTTCGCCGCCATCACAGATCACATCTACGTGGACGCCGGGCACATGCTCGACTTCGCCAACAAAGCCTTCGAGGTTCTGGACCATCTGGGCTGGGAGCATGCCGGTCAGGTGCTGACCAGCCTCGTGCATGGCATGGCGGGAGTGCGGCGCAGCGAGGAGCTAAGCTCTTGGCGCAACCCGATCGACATCTCGACTATGACATGGGAGGCGCGTGAGGCGCTAACGGCTGCATACGAAGAGGGCGTGGGGCGGCGTGGGGAGTGGGACGACGAGGACGGGCTGGTTGAACTCATGCTGGAGGACGATCCTGCCGAGACGCTGGACGCCATTGTGGACGCTGTGCGATGCGGCGCAAGTGAATCGCAGATCGGCTCGGCGGTGGCGTATGCGGCGTTCATGCGGATGGCGCGTTTCCACACATCGAACGAGTTCAACGACTGGGACACGCTGCACAACACGCTGACGGCGGCGAATGCGCTGCACCAGGCGCTGAAGCGCGCGCCATCGCCGGAATTGCTGCGAGCCGCGCTGGATACGGCAATGAGCGTGTATCTGGACAGGTTTCTGAATATGCCCGCGCAGCGAGTGCCTGAGCCGCTTGCGAACGGCGCGTCCGCAGATGGTGTGCCCACAGATGGTGTGATCAATGGCGATGCCCTGCGCTCACAATTGCTCGACGGAATGAATATGCAGCAACTCGTGGAACCTTCGGCGAAGACGGTGTCTGACTACATCAGCGGGGGCGCTGCGCCGGAGGGCATTATTGCATCGCTGGCGCACGCGATGCTGCGTGAAGAGTCGGGCTTCCACATGTTCCAGATTGTCGATGCGGCGATAAAGCAGTACGAGGAGCGGAGCGGCACGGACGCCGGGCGCGTGGTTCTGGTTGCGCTGGCGCGCTTCCTCGCCGCGCACGCGCCTACATCCCGCGCGGTGCATCAGACATTCAACATTGCCCTGCGGCTGCATCGCGGGGAGGCGCTGTACGGCTAGGGTTCGATCAACGCAATAGCCGCAACCGTCCCAAAGGCGGTGTAATAAAAAAGCGGGGAATCCTGACAAGATTTTGAGTGAACAACCTAAATCAAAGGAGTCCCCGCCGATGCCAAGAGTACGATTTACACTGTTACAGGTCAGGAGTATCTCGACGCTCGGCCGTCGAGCTGTCCAAATTGCGCAGGAGTTGCCTTGCACAAGCACGGGCATCGGTGGGACATCTGCCGACCGCTCCGGGATGCGAGTTGTCTAGGATGAGCAGCCGGTGGAGCGTGACAGCGCGGGCTTTACGGACTGGCTGAGCGGGTATGTGCAAGAGTTTGGGTTGGATCATCAGATATGTTTGGCGCATGTGAGGAAGAATGTGAGAAGGCGGCTGCGTGATATAGATGGCTGGGACTGGTTCATGGCGTTACCTCACAGCGAAGAGCGTTCACAATGAGTATAGCAAAAGCACATCTATTCCATCATCGCCTGATATGTTGCTATCTGGAACTCTCGCCGCAGCGGATAGTACGAACTCGGCATGAACTGCGTCAGCAGGATGGCTATCAGGTCTTCCTGCGGGTCTATCCAGAATACGGTGCTCGCCGCGCCGCCCCAAGAGTAGATGCCGTTGGAGCCGATGATGCCGTGCTGCGCGATGTCCATCACCA
>JAGGDZ010000287.1 GCA_024648655.1 Chloroflexota bacterium
GGGCATCCAGGGGCTGGCTATCGTGGCGGTAGCGGCATGGACCGGCATCGTCACCTTTATTCTGTTGAAGCTAACCGGCGCCCTCGTGAAGGGAGCCAGAGTGGACGAGATGGATGAAATTGTAGGACTGGATATAGCAACTCAAGGAGAGCGCGGATACGATATCTGAGACCATTGAGTAACTTGAAACAGTCAGACGGTTAACAACTATGATAATATTGGCGTCTGTACGCAGATTGCGCTTAATATAGGATTCGGCGCGGTTGTGCGCGACAAGAAGCTGAGGAGGCTTAACCATGAAAGTAGAAACCCTGAGTCAGGGAAACAGCTTGATCCTGCTTACAGAGGGGCGCGTTGACGGAACCAACGCGGTTGATTTCCAGAACCAGCTAGAAAACGCGATCAAAGGGAACGACCAGCCGGTCGTCCTAGACTTCGAGAATCTGTCCTATATAAGCAGCGCGGGGCTTCGGGCGATTTTGGTCGTCGCCAAGTCGCTACAGAGGCAGAACGTAAACTTTGCGGTGTGCTCCTTGATAGATCCTGTCAAGGAAGTCTTCGTGATCAGCGGATTCGACAGGATCATTCCAATCCACGACTCTCAAGATGCGGCTATTGGCTCATTCGGTAGCTGATTTCGAAGGGAGGCAGTAGCAAATGGGAGAATCGTACAAGATTCTCGTCGTGGATGATGAGCCGGACCTCGAGCCTCTGATGCTCCAGCGGATGAGGCGTCACATCAGGGCCGGGCGCTACACTTTCGTGTTCGCCCACAACGGGGTAGAGGCGCTGGAAGTTCTGAACCGGGACGCTGACATTGACATGGTCGTTTCGGACATCAATATGCCTCAGATGGACGGACTCACCCTGTTGGAGCAGATACCCAAAGTTGACCCCAACATTCGTTCGGTGATCATTTCCGCCTATGGCGACATGAAGAATATCCGCACGGCCATGAACAGGGGCGCTTTCGACTTCGTAACCAAGCCCCTGGATTTCAACGACCTGAGAATAACGATTGACCGCACGCTTGCTCACATGGCCGAATGGCGCAAGGCGCTGGAGTCCAGGGACCAGTTGGTCATACTTCAGAATGAGTTGAGCGTCGCCAGCGGGATGCAGCAATCCATACTGCCTACCGTCTTCCCCCAGGGAGAGGACTTCAGATCGTTCGCGAGCATGGAACCCGCGCGCAACGTCGGCGGGGACTTCTATGACTTCATTCACCTCCCCGATGACAAAGTCGGACTCGCAATCGCGGATGTGTCGGGCAAGGGTGTGCCCGCGGCGCTTTTCATGATGTCGAGCCGTACATTGCTGAAAGGCTCGGCGATTGGCAATATTCATGCAGGCGAGACCCTGAGAGAGGTCAACGACCTGCTGTGCGAAGACAACGACGCGATGATGTTCGTTACTCTCTTCTACGCCGTGTACGATCCCTTAACCGGGGAACTCTCTTATGCGAACGGAGGGCATAACTGCCCTGTTG
>JAGGDZ010000420.1 GCA_024648655.1 Chloroflexota bacterium
GCGCCTTTCAAGAGCGTGACCGTAACAGCGACTGCATAGAGCGAAGGGCCAGAACGCCAATTTTCATATAACGAGACATTGACACTTTTGGTTTCGGCTCCTAACATACGGTCTCAACAGCGTTCTGCATCGGTTTTTTCGATGGAACGCTCTGAATCAGGCAAGTGCAGTGTCGATCAGTCGTTGGGAAGAGCAAGTACGGACTATAGACTACTAGGAGGAGAGAGTAACATGAGTCTGAAGAGGACAATCCTGATCCTCCCACTGGTGTTGCTGTTCGCCGCGCTTACGTTGGCGGCGTGCAGCACTTCAGATGAGGACACCACCGAGCCGGCAGCGCCCTCACAGCCCGCTCCGGCAGTAGCAACTCAAGCTCCGGCGGCGCCGGCTCCGTCAGCGCCGGCCACAGAGACTGGACTCGTAGGGAAGCTGGAAGGACCATCGGTCGTGACCGATGAAAGCCAGTTCCCGACCTCGTTCGGTGAGGCGCCCCAGTTGGCGGACTTGGTCGCAGCGGGCAAGCTCCCTCCGGTTGAGGAGAGACTGCCAAAGCGCGAAGATCTGATGGTGCTAAAGCCACTCCATGGGACAGGACAGTATGGCGGGATCCTGCGGCGTGGATTCACTGGTCCGGCGGACAAATGGAACGGCTACCGCTGCTGCACCGGTCCGGACCACATGCTGTTCTGGGACTACACCGGAAACAATCCTGGCCCTAACGTTATCAAGAGCTGGGAAGTCGGCAACGACGGTCGAGAGTACACTCTGCACCTGCGCGAGGGCATGAAGTGGTCGGATGGCGCTCCGTTCACCGCCGACGACTTCGAGTTCTGGTATGAGAAGCTGTACCTGAACGACGAGCTGGTTCCCACCAAGACCTCTTGGTTTGCAATCAACGGCAAGCAGGGAACTCTCGAGAAGATAGACTCGACGACTATCAAGATCACGTTCGAGGACCCCTACTACTTCTTCCTAGATGTTCTGGCAGGCTCGACGCACCTGGGCGGGCACGCGTACCAGGGGCCCTCATTCCGAGGTATGGTGGCGCCCAAGCACTACCTTGAGCAGTTCCTACCCGAAATCGCGGGTGAAGACGCTGTCCAAGCCGTAGTGGATGCCG
>JAGGDZ010000326.1 GCA_024648655.1 Chloroflexota bacterium
TAACAGGGGTTTCTGCGCTGGGGCCGATCTGACCGAATTTGGCACTGCGCCGTCCCAGACGATTGCTCGACAAGTACGATGGGAGCGCGATCTATGGGGACTGTTTCTGTCTGTTCCAAAGCCGCTGACGGCTGCGCTCCATGGGTACGTCATCGGTTCGGGCGTCGAAATCGCCTGTCTGTGCGACATCCGTATCGCCGCCGACAACTCTATCTTCAGAATGCCCGAGGCAGCGCTTGGGATGGTTCCCGCTGCCGGAGGAAGTCAGATGCTACCAAGGACCATCGGCATGAACGCATCAATGAAGATGCTACTCGCTAACGAGCTAGTGTCGGCCCGTAGAGCGGAAGAGATAGGACTCGTCCACAATGTAGTGACACTCGATTCGCTGCCTGAGACCGCCTTCAATGCTGCCGAGCGATTGGCACGTATCCCTCAGAAGGCAATCGCCGCCATCAAGAGAGCTGTGCTCGAGGGAATGGATTCCGACTTGGAGCGCGGTCTGGATTTGGAATTACGGCTCGCAAGAAGACTGAACAGATGGCAGGGAGGGAGCAAGTAGAATTAGCGAACCAATGGTGGTAATCTTTAGTGCGGCTTTTTAGGGTCGCATTTCAGCACTCGCCTTCTTTTGGGTCTGACTAGGCGCTTGAGGTTGGCCGGAATCGTGATAAGGGGAATTGTACGACAATGAATGTATCGGAGTTTCTCGGGATCTCCGCCGCGATCGTTCCGGATCGCACGGCTTTGGTGTTTGAGGGAAAGCGCACTACCTTTGATGAGCTTCAATCCAGAGTAAACGGCTTAGCCAACGCATTCCGCTCCCTGGGGGTCGAAGCAGGCGATCGGATAGCCATCGTGCAGGTCAATACAGACTCGGTCGTCGAGACCTGCTTCGCCGCAGCTAGAATGGACGGTGTTTTCGTTCCCCTAAATTTTCGTGCGCGCGCCGAAGAAATTTCGTTCATGATTCGTGACGCTGGTCCCAAGGTACTGATCGTCGGATCGAGATACGTGGACCTTATTGACTCGATCTCCGAAGATCTCGACAGTGTGGAGCACTTCATTACGCTCGATGAGCCTAGGGACGGCTGGCTCTCGTACACCGATCTGCTGGCTAATGCCGCTGACGAAGACCTGTGGCCAACCACTGCCGAAGACGATCTTGCAGTCCTGTTGTTTACGTCGGGAACTACCAGCTATCCCAAGGGTGTCATGCTGACCCATAACAGCTTCGCGTCATACATCCTGAGCCATGTAACGCCTGCCGATCCCGAAGTCGCCGAGCGGAACATACTGACGGTGCCTCTGTACCATATAGCCGGTATGCAGGCTATGATTAGTGCAATTTAC
>JAGGDZ010000277.1 GCA_024648655.1 Chloroflexota bacterium
TGAACAAAGGGATTTCTGTCTTATCAGGACTCTATTCTAATAGTCTGAACCAACAATCCAACTGTACGCAAGGCGAGACGCCTCAGATGGCCCAAACTGACGGGGAGCTACTCGGAGGAGGGGTCGTGCTCGACGACGATTTCCACCGGCGCGTTGCGGGCCACGATCAACTCCATCGGCTCCGTCAGGCTGTCGTTGACGGGCTGATGTACCGAATTCGGCGGCACGTAGATGAAGTCGCCCGTTGCAATCGCCAAGCTGTTGTCGAGCCGCTTTCCGGTGAGGAACCGCCCCTTGCCCTTCAGCACGTAAATGGCGGACTCGCAGTTGACGTGGTAGTGAGGCGAGGACGCGCAACCGGGCGGAATGGTTGCGACCGCAAGATGAATACCCTCAGCGCCCACCAGCGCCTGAGACACGCCGGCCAGCCGCGTCATCGCGCCCGACTGGACCTCCACCTCAAGCTCGCCCGACCTAATGACCTTGCACTCAGCGTCGAGATTAGTATCCATACGGCAAGATTGTACAACCGACCATCTCAGACCGCCAACCCGCCGCCCTATGGTAGCTCTACTTGACGTTCGTCCACCTGCACGCACAGTCATTCAGATGAGTCGCAGACCAAGATTCGCGCACGTGCGCCTTTTCGTGGGGGCTACCGACTGGGACGCTGGTGAGGGATAATCACCTCATTCGACTTCGGCAAGGAGAATCCTAATGACGACACTCGTCTATCCCTCTTGGGAAGAACAGATAACGGCGTGGAACGAGTTTACGAAAGGCAGCTTCGGGGGAGAGTGGAAGGCCGCAATGATCGCGCCGGAGACTCCCACGTTCATGGGGTTGCCGCACGCGGAACGGCGTGAGCAGCTCGAAGGGATGGACGCCGTCATAATCGGAGCGCCGTACGTTGCTTCGAAGACGGAGAAGTACGCGGGCGTCGACCGGCGGGAATGGGTCGCGGCTCCACAACGGGTGCGGCAGCAGTCGATCAGGTACCAGTC
>JAGGDZ010000044.1 GCA_024648655.1 Chloroflexota bacterium
TGCAGTATCAGATTGAATTGAAATGTAGTGTTTCCGAGAGAAGCGATAATGTCAAGGACGGCAGCATGAGGTAACCGTCCCAAAGGCGGTGTGGAGTTTTGGACGGAGCCAGAAAGACACGGCAGCCTGCTATTTCAGACACGGACGACTACGCCGCCACCAACTCACCCAGCGACAGTCCGTCATCACCACCGCCTTTGGGACGGTTACCCAGGCTACACACTCTTGACTTTCTTGCGAAACTTGGCTTAAAGTTCACGCAATTCTCAGCGTGGACTAGGTAACGAGAGAGTCTGCGTCCTGCAACGGGGCTTAGGCTTCAGCAAAATGGTCCAAATTTCATACCCAGTCTTCAAAGACATAATTGGAAAGGATGGAATAATGATGTTGAAGGCATCCATTATTACGTTGGTCTTGCTGACTATCGCGGCGTTCGCCTGTAGTTCAGCGCCTGCTGTGTCACCGGCGCAGCCGGCGCCACAGCAGGCCGCCCCTGCAGCCGCGGCTGCCGCACCGGCACCTGCTGCACAACAGCCTCAGGCACCTGCTGCGCCCGCGCCGGCCGCGCCCGCACAACCGGCGTTCCAGTCCCAGGCAGTCCCGGCGCCGGCGCAGCCTATAGCGCAGCCGACTCAACCTGCTGCACGCAGCGCCCCCGCGCCAGCCGCAATGGCGAGTGCGGATGGGGTCAGGCGTGGGGGCCATCTCATCTGGGCCGTAGGTCCGCGCGCATTCCCGCCAAAGTGGGATATGACGCAAGCCGGCGTATGGCACTTCACCGAGCACTTCAATCGCCATTACAGCGGCATTCTGCAATTCAACCCGCGCAACGGCATCGACGTGTTACCCGACCTCGGGGAAAGCTGGGAGTTCGCGCCTACCGTTGACGAGATTACGGTTAATCTCGTTGAGGACGTGACATGGCACGACGGCAAGCCGCTTACCGTCGAGGACATCGAATTCACGCTGAATCGCTGGGCGAACCCACCGGAGGGCGTTCCTCAGCCTCGTGTGGGCGGCTTCAAGAACATCGCCGGCACAGAGAAGATTGACGACACGACTTTTAAGGTGAACCTCAAGCAGTCGAGCGCAGACTTTCTGCTTGACCTCGCAGACGGGTGGCACATCATGCTTCCCAAGCACATCTTGGAAATGGAGGGCGGCATAAACTCTCCTGATCGCCTGATAGGTACGGGGTCGTTCCGTGTAAAGGACACCGAGCGTGACAGTTTCGTACTGTCCAAGGCGAACCCCGATTACTTCCGCAACGCGCCGGATGGAGATCCGTACCCATACCTTGACCTCGTTACGACAATCCAATTCACCGACTGGGACACGGAAGCCGCAGCGGTTGCGACCAACAGAGTCGATCTTGCGGCGCCGATGCACCTCGCAAAGGGTTGGGGCGTAAAAGAATCGCTTGGCGACAAGGTTGATTTCGTGTCGGCATTCAGCCCCGGCGTGATGTACATCGCAATGAACGGTGAGCAGCCGCCGTTCGATGACATTCGCGCGCGCAGGGCGCTCTACCTTGCCGTACATCGCGCACCCATCCAGGCGACGCTATCCACTCCAATTCCGGAGTTGCCCGCAAACTTCATACAGGTCAGTTACTTTGGTTCCGCAGACCCGAACCTGAGTGATGTCTTGAGCTATTACGGATATGACCCCGCCACAAGGGAAGAAGACCTCGCTGAAG
>JAGGDZ010000104.1 GCA_024648655.1 Chloroflexota bacterium
TGCCTCAAAGGATGCGGACCTACTCGCTGTTGCGCTCCAAGGCATGCTCACCGAATACCTCGCCGAAGTAGGCTGCTATGCCGACGTGAGGCAGGACAAGAACCTAATGATAATATCAACCGACGATGACGAAGAGGATCCGGAGATGGTAAACGTCAGCGTTCCGCTGAGCAAATCGCTGTTCCAACGGCTCTACGGTGGCTCTGGCATTCCCTAGACCCCTGTGCCCGACAGCACGCGCGTTATCTCCGCTTCCAGTTCTTCCCGCGTGGTGAACGCCTCAAACTTCGCTCGTATGATGCCTCCACCATCCATGAGGAATGTCCACGGCTCGCTCGGCAGCCCCCATTCCTCGGCTGTGGGCGATATGACCGCTCTGCTCAAGTCGCCCTCGATTTCGTGCGGGTTGTCATAGACTTCGATGTGGATGAAGCTCATCCTGTCGGCATACTCAGCCTTCAGTTCCTTGATGACATCGAGTTGCGGCCCGCATGTCGCCGTCTGACAGTAGGCGGGCGTGGAGAACACCAGCAGCAGCGGCTTGCCGGTGTCCAGCGCCTCCACGATGGTCTTGTCGTAGAAGTCGGCGTCCGGCTCGAAATCGGTCGTAATCTGCTCGAAGCCGTCCACATCTGCAAGCGTCTTGCTCACGCTGCGCGGCGCAGCAGTGCCGAGTGCGGGCGTGTCGCTCGCTTCCTTCACGCGCACGCGCGCCGACGCCTTATGCTCCACGCCGTCCGTGCCCGTAACCACCGCGCCGACGCCCCACTCGCCCGGGCGGTCGAAACTCAACTCTGCCGTGAACACCCCGCGCGGCGTAACCGGCCACGCTTGAAACACCGCATCCACAGTTTCGACGGGTCCTTCCTGTCCGCCCGTCGCAGGCAGGTAGAAGGTGGAAACAACTACAACCGCATCTTTCACGGGCCCCGTTTCATCCAGCACACCGAACACCACGCGATTGCTCCCCACGGCAAGATCGCTGGATGCGAAGGCGAGGCGCAGCGCTTCCGGTGTGGGCGCAGGCACGACCGTCGGAACAGCGATCGTTGACGTGCCACAGCCGATTGCCGAGGTGATGATCACACACCAGCACACCAGCAACCAAATTGGTGATTGTGCATCTCCCGGCTTAAGAGACCTCAAACGATCGAGCATTGGACTCATGTAACCAATTATAACAAAGGGCATTGCTCCAGAATCGACGATGCGCCAAAAATAAGAGATATTCAAAAGTTCCGCATCGTGTTCTTCCGTCTTTCCCGCGCAGGCGGGAAACCAGAACCTGTTTGCTCAGAAGGCGTTCGAATTGCCCTTCTGCATATTTCATAATGATCAAACTTGACTTGTATCATATCAATTATACTGATATACTCATATACATCACAGTGCTTCCATAAGCATTGACACTTTGATATAAGAGGAAACAATTATGGTTCTGAGACCTGACGAATTCACCGACGCGGCAAGACAAGTCTTGCACGATTCCCAGCAAATTGTGCAGCGCTACCGCCACACCCAGTGGGACGCCGAGCACGTGCTGATGGCACTGCTCCAACAGCAGCAGGGCGTATCCGCCGATGTACTGCACGAAGTCGGCGCCGACACCGACCGGTTGCGCCGGCGGCTGCACGATATTCTGGAGCAGACGCCCAAATCGAATCAACCAACCGGCCAAATATATCAGACCCCGCGCATTGGACGCCTGCTTTACGGCGCGAAAGCCGAAGCGGAGCGCCTGCAAGACGACTACATCAGCGCGGAGCATCTGCTGATTGCCATGACTCAGGACGAACAGGATGCCGCGGCACGTCTGCTTGCCGAGCATGGCGTTACGCAGGAAGCTGTCTATCAGGCGTTGCAAAAGGTGCGCGGCGCGCACCGCGTAACCGACCCGCAGGCAGAGAACCGCTACGGTTCGCTTGAGCGCTTCACCATTGACCTGACCGAACTGGCAAGGGACGGCAAGCTCGACCCCATCGTTGGGCGGGATGAAGAAGTGGCGCGAGTTATGCAGACTCTAATTCGCCGCACCAAGAACAATCCTGTACTCATCGGCGGGGCAGGCGTGGGCAAGACTGCCATCGCCGAAGGTCTGGCACAGCGCATCGTCGCAGGCGATGTCCCTGCCGAACTCAAGGACCGCCGCGTCCTCGCTCTCGACATGGGCGGACTGGTCGCAGGCTCCAAGTTCCGCGGTGAGTTCGAAGAGCGCCTGAAGGCAGTTCTGGATGAAGTGCGTGAGGCGCAACGCGAGATTATCTTATTCATCGACGAGATTCACACCGTCGTCGGCGCCGGCGCGTCCGAAGGCGCAGTAGATGCCAGCAACATGATGAAGCCCGCGCTCGCTCGCGGCGAACTTCAGGTGATGGGCGCGACCACCGAGGACGAGTACCGCAAGCACATTGAGCGCGACGCCGCCTTAGAACGCCGCTTCCAGCCGGTGCTGGTTGAGGAGCCGGATGAGGAAACTGCCGTAGAGATGCTGAAGGCATTGCGTCCTCGCTACGAGGCGCACCACAAGCTGCGCGTGGAAGACGACGCGCTCACCGCTGCCGTGCGCCTGAGCGCGCGCTACATATCCGACAGGCTGCTTCCGGACAAGGCGGTTGATCTCATAGACGAAGCGGCCAGCAAGCTCCGCATCGACGCGCAGATACTGCCCGCCCACCTCAAGGACGCCGAGCACCGCCTGCGCCATCTCGAGGACGAGGAAGCCGCCTCCGCTGAGATGGCGGACTATGAGCGCGCCGCCGAACTGCGTTCGGAACGTCTTCGTCTGCAATCCGAATTCGAAGCCGAGTGTAGCGAACTCAGTGGACGCGCAGGCGCAAGCGATTGTGACGTCGTGCAGGCGGAGGACATCGGCAGACTGGTCGCCACTTGGACGGGCATACCCGTAGATCGCCTGCTGGAAAGCGAAGCCAACAGGCTGCTGCACATGGAGGAACGCCTGCACGAGCGCGTCATCGGGCAGGACGCCGCCATCATAGCGGTGTCTGACGCTATTCGCCGCGCCCGCGCCGGCCTCAAAGATCCCAAGCGGCCTATTGGCAGCTTCATTTTCCTTGGTCCCACTGGCGTGGGCAAGACCGAACTTGCCCGTGCCCTGGCAGAATACCTCTTCGACGACGAACAAAACATGGTGCGCCTCGACATGTCCGAGTACATGGAAAAGCACACCGTATCGCGGCTCATCGGCGCGCCGCCCGGGTACGTCGGCTACGACGAGGGAGGACAGCTCACGGAGGCTGTGCGCCGCCGCCCGTTCCGCGTCATACTCTTCGACGAAATCGAAAAGGCGCACCCGGACGTATTTAACGTCCTCCTGCAGATTCTTGAAGACGGGCGGCTCACGGATGGACACGGCAGGACGGTCGATTTCCGCAACGCGCTCGTCATAATGACCAGCAATCTCGGTACATCCGAGGCAGGGCGTCGCTCTGCCGGATTCGTGACCGACAGTGCGCAGAGCAAAAACGCCGGCTTGCGCGCATCTGTGAGTGAGGCGCTGCGCCGCGCCTTCCGCCCCGAATTCCTGAATAGGCTAGACGACACGATCGTCTTCGAGCCGCTCACTTCGGAGCAGGTGCGCGAGATCGTGGACCTGATGCTACACGACTTGCAGGCGCGTCTGGACGAGCATGGAGTATCCATTGCGCTCACAGACGCCGCAAAGGATTGGCTCGCGGAAGTAGGCTTCGACCGCACCTACGGCGCCCGACCTCTGCGCCGCGCTATAGAGCAGCACATCGACAACCCTCTATCGAAGGGCATCATCGCCGGCGAATACGCCGCGGGCGACACCGTGCAGGTGGACATTGGCGAAAACGGCTTGATATTCGGCAAGGCGGCGAGTGCACATGACGCAGCCGCCTAACGAACTCGCCGGCCAGCTATCTGCTATACGCAAAAGTGCATTTACTTTTAAGAGAACTCGGTAGCCTGCCTGATTCGCAACAGCGTAAACTCCTACTGCGCCGACTATTCGTTGAACATCGCAGCGATGTGTCGGCGCTGTATCTTGCCAGTCGCCGTGCGCGGCATCGTATCGATGATATACACCCGGTCCGGCACCTTGAAGCCGGCAAGATGCTCGCCACAGTAGGCGCGTATTGCGTCCTCGTCCGTGTCCTCTGAGACCACAACCGCAGCGTGCACCGCCTCGCCATACATAGTATGAGGCACTCCGAAGCACACCGCTTCAGCAACCGCCGGATGCCCCAGCAAAGCGGCGTCAACCTCAAGCGGGGAAATCTTCTCACCGCCCCTATTGATCAGCTCCTTGATGCGTCCCGTCAACGTCAGCGTGCCGTCAGAATCCAGGAACCCTTGGTCGCCCGTGCGGAACCAGCCATTCGTGAACGCCTCCGCGTTCGCATCCGGATTATTGTGGTAGCCATGCGTAACATTCGCGCCTCTGATGACGACCTCCGCTCGCTCCCCCGCGCTCAGCAAGTTCCCGTCATCATCCATAATTGCGATGTCAACACCCGTGCCCTTGCCTACAGTGCCCGGCATACGCTCGCCCGGAGGCAGAAGGTTAGATGACATCTGGTGAGACGCTTCCGTCATGCCGTATGCCTCCAGAACAGGAGCGCCGAATCGCGCCTCTAGCTGCTCAAAGACTGCAGGCGCAAGCGCAGACGAGCACGACCTGATCAGCCTGAAGCTGCTATGGGGCGCGTCCTCATCGTCTGCGCGCGCTAGAAGTATCTGGTGAATCGTCGGCACGGCAGAGTACCATGTCGCGCCGCTCTCGCTTTGTTCGCCCCAGAAGCGGCTCGCGCTGAAGCGTGGCGGAATCACCAGCGCTCCCCCCGTGCTCAGTGTGGACAGAGATACGCCAATGAGACCATGCACGTGGAACAGAGGCATCACAACCATCGCCTTGTCGTCGGGTGTCAGTCTATAAGTGTCGCCTATGTTCTTGATGGACGCGGCAAGATTGCCGTGCGTCAGCGGCACGCCCTTTGGTCTGCTGGTAGTTCCCGACGTGTGCAGAAACAGCGCCACATCGTCAGCTGAAGGAGTCGGTGCGTCCCTACGCGCAGTTAGCATGTCCCCATCGCGCCGTAGCGCGGTGCGTCCGCCGTCGTCCAGCGATGCTTCCATAGTCGGCACGCCCAGCTGAGCCGCAGCTTCACGTGCAGCATGCTCACCCTCCGGCAGGATCGCAAACTGCGCCTCTGCATCTTCCATGTAGAACCTGAACTCGTCCGTCGTGTACGCTGGGTTCAAGGGCGCGGCGATTGCCCCTGCACGCGCCACCGCGAGGAACACGACCATAAACTCCAACCCGTTCGGCAACACGATGGACACTGCTCTGCCCGGTTGCACACCCGCACCCGCCAGCAGCTCGGCGACTCGCTCGATCTCCTCGCCAAACTCTGCGTAGTTCACGTCGGGACCCTCCGGCACGCTTATCGCCAGGTCGGAGGCGCTCTGTGGATTCAATATGTTCGCGAGTGTACTCAATGGTCTGCTCCCTTTTCTATACGTTCGCCTCTGCTGAACTCATCACTCCGCTCAATTATCCACTCTTTACGCTCCAATGGCAACGAGCCTCTTCAGTCCAAAGGTCATATCTCTGATCTCTTCCGTCTATGTCAGATTCGCCGTCCCTATGCTACCATTGAGACCTGAGCGAAACTGAAGACCGAAATGGAGCGCGCCATTACCAGAATATCGGTCAGCCGACTCAGCCACTACTACGATTCGGACACAGGCAGCCTCGAAGCCCTGCGCGATGTCAGCCTTGATGTAGCGCCCTCCGAGTTCGTATCTCTTATAGGGCCGAGCGGCTGCGGCAAGACCACTTTGCTTCGTGCCATCGGAGGCCTGACGGACGCGACATCCGGAAGCATCACGCTTTCCGGCATGCAGGCTCAGGAATTGCAGAGGCGTAAGGACATCGGATTCGTCTCGCAGGACGCCGCGCTGCTCCCCTGGCGCACCGCCTTGGAGAATGTTCGTCTGTCGTTGCAGCTCAACTCCGACTCGGCAAAGTCGGAATCGCTCGCGACCGCCGAGAAGACCCTGCAATCTGTAGGTCTTGCCGAGTTCGCAAGCTACTATCCGCACCAGCTCTCCGGCGGCATGCGCCAGCGAGTAGCGTTCGCAAGGGCGCTCGCCGTCAGCCCCGGCTTGCTGCTGATGGACGAGCCGCTCAGTGCCCTCGATGAGATGACCCGCGAAGAGATACGCTACGAACTGCTGCGCCTCTGGGAGCGGCAGATGCCCACCGTCATATTCGTAACTCACAGCATACCGGAGGCAGTAGTGCTATCCGATAGGGTGGTCGTGCTGTCTGCAAGGCCCGGCCAAATCGTTGATGACATCACAATCGACCTTCCCCGCCCGCGCTTGCAAGAAGTGGAACGCTCAGGCCGGTTCTTGGAATACACGTACAAAGTCAAGGATGCGCTTTCGAGTGGAATCCCCGCTGCAACGGCAATCTCCTGAAGCCACAGCCCAAGACGCTGCTCCCAGTCAGCCTTCCGGCGTGCGGCGGTCTCTATTCGCTGCACGCGCCATTACGCTCGGCTACATCTTACCGCCTGCATTCGCGCTCACGGTGGCGGTCGTGCTGTGGGAGGCGTGGGTTCGCGCCGCATCCATTCCCGTGTACATCGTGCCTGCGCCGTCCACCGTAATTGCGCGGCTCACGAGCGACTTAGGCTTCTTCGCGCTGCACGGTGGCATTACTCTCGCGGAGGCATTGGCGGGATTCGTGCTTGGCGCAGCGGTCGCGTTCATCGGCGCAACCGTCATGGCGCACTCACGCTTCCTGGAGCGCACACTGTTCCCCATAGCTATCCTCGTGAAGGTAACGCCCATCGTTGCGGTCGCGCCCCTGTTCGTAATCTGGTTTGGCTTCGGCTCCCTTCCAAAGGTGTTCATCGCAAGCCTGATTACCTTTTTCCCCGTTCTCGTGAACGCGATGGTTGGGCTGCGCGCCGTCAACCCCGGTGCGCTTGACTTCTTCCGCTCTCTCCACGCCTCCCCCACCGAGACCTACCTCAGGCTGCGACTGCCAAGCTCGCTGCCATACCTGTTCGCGGCATTCCGCATATCCATTCCGTTATCGGTCATCGGCGCGGTCGTGGGCGAATGGTTCAGCGGAGACAGGGGACTCGGCAGCGTCATCATTGTGGCGCACAGCAACCTCGACATGCCGACGCTGTTTTCTGCCATTCTCGTTCTGGCATTCATTGGCATCGCCCTGACTGTCGTCACAGCGTACATTGAGCGCAAGATGCTCTTCTGGCACGACTCGACGGTGGGGGTTTGATATGCAGAGGGACAGTATGTGCGCCTTGCAGAACTGAGCAGCCGTAATGTTTGAATTATATGTCTGTATAGCCTACTCTTAAACGCAGTGGAAAATCGTCCACAAGCTAAGCAGAAACGGGCATCAATCCATTGCACTCAATCTCAAAACTCACCCTACTCAACCTCTTAACCCTTTCAGCCCTGCTCGCCATCGTCTCAACGGCCTGCGCCCAGTCCGAACCCGAAAGCGTCGTCTTCATGGCGGGCTACAAGCCGCAGGCGAACCTGCCCTTCACCGCCGCGTACATCGCGCAGGAGAAAGGCTTCTTCGCAGAGCAAGAACTTGATGTGGAGATACATCACGCCACAAGCGGTGAGCATGTGCAGCTTCTTATGGCAGGTGATGTGGATTTCACCACTGCAGACGCAGCCTCTGTGCTGAAGCGCAGGGCAGACCCCGGCTTGCCAATAGTCGCCTTCGCCCTCTTCGGACAGCGCGGTCAGCAGGGTTTCCTTGCGCTCAATGACAGCGGAATCTCAACTCCCACCGACTGGGAGGGCAGGATATTTGGCTACAAGGTTTCCATCCCGCCCGACTATCTCGCCATCGTAGAAGAGCAGCAGGTTGACCGCAGCGCAGTGCAGGAAGTGCGCGTAGGCTTCGACCCGCGCGTCCTCACCGAAGGGCAGGTAGATGTCCTTGCCGTCTTCAAGTCCAACGAGCCGGACACTGTCAGACGCATGGGCTTCGACGTTACGCTCTGGGATCCCGCCGACTTCGGCGTACCCACTCTGGGACTGACATACATAACCCGTGAAGAACTTGTGAATTCGGAATCCGACAAGGTGGAGCGTTTCCTGAAGGCAACGATGAAGGGGCTAGAATACGCGCGAGACAACCGCGAAGAGGCCGTCCAAATCATCCTCAAGTACGCGCCTGAGGAGAACCCCGAACACCAGCGTTACATGCTCGACACCGAGCTTGCGGACGCCGTAAGCCCTCTCACCGATGCCCGCGGCTTGGGACAGATGTCCGCCGAGCAGTGGCAGGCGCTCTACGATCACCTCACCGCCCATGACGCCCTACCCAAGCCCTTCGACTACAACGACGCCTTCAATTCCGAATTCCTCGACGCCATCTACGACGGCAACACACTCATATGGCCATAACTCTTCCTTCGCATCTTGCCCTTCGATGTTAAATTCCCAGAACATCCTCGTCATGCAGTCCGGCGGCTGCACTCCCGTCCTCAACCGCAGCCTGTACGGAATTATGCGGGAAGCCCTCGCGCGACGTGACGCCATTGACGAGATATACGGCGCGCGCTACGGCATGGAGGGCATCATCAAAGGCGACATCATTGACCTGCGGCGCACTCCCGCCGACGAATGGCGGCGCATAGCCCGCACTCCCGGCGCCGTACTAGGCTCCACACGCCGCAAGCTGCGCGACGAGGATGTGCAGCCTGTCCTCGATACCCTGCGAAAGCATAATATAGGCTGCTGGTTCATCATTGGCGGAAACGACTCCGCGACTACCGGACACTCCATCGGACAGGCGGCGGAAGCAGACGGCTTACCCCTAGCGGTCATCAATGTCCCCAAGACAATCGACAACGACATCGTGCTCACAGACCACAGCCCCGGTTACGGCAGCGCGGCACGATTCGTCGCCCTGGCTACAATGGGCGCGGGACGGGATGCGGAGGCAATGGGCATTGCCGCGCCTATCACCATCATCGAGGTCATGGGCAGGGACGCCGGCTGGCTCGCAGCCGCATCTGCATTCGCCAAGCGGGATGAGCGAGACGCGCCCCACTTCATCGGCGTACCGGAGATTCCTCTGGATGAGACGCGCTTCCTGGACTGTATTGAAGACGCCTATCGTAGGAATGGCTTCGCGGTCGCCGTTATCGCAGAGAACATCCGCACACCCGACGGCAAACCAATCGGAGAACAGGGCGAACCCTATCACATCGACGACTTCGGGCACCCTTACTACGACGGTCCCTCAAGGTATCTCGCCGCGCAGATCAGTGCGCGTCTCGGCGTTCGCGCGCGCCACGAAAAGCCCGGCACAATCCAGCGCTCTATGATGGCATGCGTCTCGCATACTGACGCGCAGGAAGCGGGTATGGCAGGCAGCGCCGCCGTGCGCCGTGCCATCGCAGGCGAGCGCGACATCATCATCACTCTCGAGCGAACATCCGAAGACCGCTACGCTTGCACCACCGGCACAGCGCCACTGCAAGCGGTCGGCGGCAACGTCAAGCGCGTGCCCTCGGAATACATCGACCCCGACAACCACTTCGTCACGCAGGCGTTCCTGGACTACGCCCGCCCGCTCTTGGGGGATGCGCTGCCGGTATATGGCAGGCTTCGATAGCAAATTCCTTGACACTCAACAAACTGCCCTGTACGATTGTCTTGCTTAACAATCAAATAAAAAATCTCTTATCAAGAGTGGCTGAGGGACCGGCCCTGTGAAGCCCGGCAACCTTTTCGCGTCATGCGGCGCGTGAATTGGTGCTAAATCCGGAGAGCTTGTAAAAGCTCGGAGATGAGAGCAGCAAGCATCACGAACTTCTCTCATCAGAGAAGTATTTTTTTGCCCAAATCCACTGAACCCCGTTACCTGACTGCGACATCTGAAATCTAAATCACAGAGGAGAAAAGAAATGCCCACCAGAAACCCTGGCGAACCATACTACCGCATCAGCATCGACGAAGCCGAAGAAATGCAAGCGTCCGGTGATTCTGTCGTCGTTGACGTGCGGGCACTTGACGAATACGCTGAAGGCCATGTCAAAGGTGCGCTCTTCATCCACGTGGACACCCTGCTCGGACGCATCGACGAGCTTCCCAAAGACAAGAACCTGCTCTTCATCTGCGCCATAGGCGTCCGCAGTGGTCTCGCCGCTGAGATGGCAGCCGCGATGGGCTTCGACTCCGAGCGCCTATACAACATCGAAGAGGGCACGCCCGCCTGGATCGATGCGGGCAAGCCCACCAGTTACGGCGCAGACGAATAACGGCCGTCTAATCCTGTCAATCGATGTTATCTCTCGGATGTTATCCCTCGAATAAAGGACGGAAAATGACCGTACTAGTCGTCGGTTCAGTCGCCTACGACTCCGTAACAACGCCCACCGACAGCCGCGAGGACTCGCTCGGCGGCTCAGCTACCTACTTCTCCATCGGCATCAGCCGCTTCGCTCCTGTCAGCGTCATCGCCGTCATCGGCGATGACTTCCAAGAACGGCACATCGAACTGATGCGCTCACGCGGCGTCGATGTGAGCGGTTTGCAGCGTCAGAAGGGCGAGACATTCCGCTGGGCAGGGGAATACTACTCGGCGGACCTCAACGCCCGCACCACACTGGACACTCAGTTGAACGTCTTCGCCGAATTCTCGCCGAAGCTCAGCGCCGAACAGCGCGGAAGTCCGTACTTATTCCTCGCCAATATCGACCCGGAGCTTCAGCTCGACGTGCTTGACCAAATGGAAAGGCGCCCCGATCTTGTTGCCCTCGATTCCATGAACTTCTGGATTGATGGTAAGCGAAAGGCGCTCAACAGAGTTGTCAGCGAGGCTGATGTCCTCTTCATGGACGAAGGCGAGGCGCGTGACTACGCACAAGAAGGTAATCTGGTTACTGCCGCCCGCCGCATCATGTCGATGGGCCCCAGCGCGGTCGTCATCAAGCGCGGCGAGCACGGCGTTCTAGTCTTCAGTGCAAATACGATGTTCTCCGCGCCCGCGTTCCCGCTCGACCATGTGGTTGACCCCACCGGCGCTGGCGACACATTCGCCGCCGGCTTCATCGGCTACGTCGCTGCCACCGGCGACAAGACACCTGAAGGATACCGCCGCGCCGCAATTCTCGGCTCGGTTATGGGTTCGTTCTGCGTACAGGGGTTCAGCGTGGACAAACTCCTAACGCTCACTAAACGAGACATCGAAGACCGCTTCCGCGCCTTCACCGACCTAACGGCATTCGCCCCTCTGCGAGACGGCGATTCCATATTCCCTTCATCCCGTCCACTCTGTACATCCTGTTAGTTTCACCGGAGGAAAAACTTGACAATACAAACCACCCAAGGACACATCGCCGACCCCTCGCTTGCATCTGAAGGCATCCGCCGCATTCACTGGGCTGAGCGCGAGATGCCGGTGCTCCGACAGATACGCGAGCGCTTCGCCAAAGAAAAGCCGCTCACGGGTTTGCGTATTGCAGCCTGCCTGCATGTAACTACTGAAACCGCCAATCTGTTGCTCACGCTGAAAGACGGTGGCGCAGAAGCCGCCATCTGCGCCAGCAACCCACTCAGCACGCAGGACGACGTGGCTGCCGCGCTCGTCCACGAGTATGGCATACCCACATTTGCCATCAAGGGCGAGGACAGCGAGACCTATTACGCACACATCAATTCCGCGCTGGACACAAAGCCCCACATCACGATGGACGATGGTGCAGACCTAGTGGCAACGCTTCATTCTGAACGCACCAACGCACTCGACGGGCTGGTCGGCGGCACAGAGGAGACCACCACCGGCGTTATACGCCTCCGCAGTCTATCGGAATCCGGCAGGCTGAAGTATCCTATCATCGCCGTGAACGACGCCGACACCAAGCACTTCTTCGACAACCGCTACGGCACCGGGCAAAGCACCCTTGACGGCATCACGCGCGCCACGAACATCCTCTGGGCGGGCAAGAACGTCGTCGTGGCGGGCTACGGTTGGTGCGGGCGTGGCGTAGCGCTGCGGGCACGCGGCATGGGAGCTCAGACGATAGTGACCGAGATCAACCCCATCCGCGCACTCGAAGCCGCGATGGACGGTCATCAGGTCATGAGCATGGACGCCGCAGCGAAAATCGGTGACATCTTTATTACGCTGACAGGCGGCATGAAGGCGGTCG
>JAGGDZ010000412.1 GCA_024648655.1 Chloroflexota bacterium
GGCCTATGTGGCAGCCGTGCAGGCCTATGACGCGGTCTTGGCGCAGTATCCCGATCCGAATTTTGTCACCGCGACCAGATTCAATATCGCGCTCTCTAAACAGAGAATCGGCGAACAAGCGGCGCAGCGCGAAGCAGAGAAGATCTACCGAAAAATCATCGCGGACGATCGCGATGGCACTTATGCCAGAAGTTCACAATTCCAATTGGCGCGGATGTTCTACAACCAAGAGCTATACGATAGAGCGGCGACCTTCTACGATGAAATTATCGCGGCGACGGATGATTCCACTCAGTTGGATGTCGCCCATTTTGAACTGGGATTGGCTCTAAATAAAAAAGGAGAGGGCGAGAGGGCGACGGAGGTCTTTTTGCAGGTGCGGGAAACGGCACCGCAGTTCTCGCTGGCGAGCATCGAAGCAGGACGCATATACCTAGGTATGGAGCAATTCGACCGAGCGCTGGGGGTTCTCGGGCGTGGTATGGCTAGCGTCGGCAGCGAGGAGGAACGAGCTCAATACCACTACCTGATGGGCAAGGCATGGGTGGGCAAAGAGGAATACGCACGGGCGGTGGACCAATTTACCCAGGCCATCAATAGTACGGATAATCCCAAGCTGAAGGAGATCGCCCAGTACGACAGAGGGACGAGTTACTCGCGTCTGGAGCGATACGCAGAAGCGGCGGAAGATCTGAGAATGCTAGTGGATTCTGCCAACGAGAGGATCAAAAGTCCGGCTCAGAAGATGTTGGGCCTGGCTTATCTCCGCTTGAACAGGCAGGAAGAAGCGCTCGCAAGCTACAGGCGATTGGCCACTGCGGCCGAAGATCCAGTTGAACAGGCAGAGTACATGGTGCTTATGCTGACACTCTATCTCGAATTGGAGCAATATGATACAGCCATCGCCACGGGACGGAAAATTCTGGCGATGGACCTAGCGGATAGCAAAGGAGATAGAGATTACTGGTTGGCAGAACAAGTCTATTACCTCATTGGCGAGAGCCAGCAGCGCAAGGGGCAATACGAGGAAGTCATATCGACGTATAGCGAA
>JAGGDZ010000429.1 GCA_024648655.1 Chloroflexota bacterium
GCCCGTCGGCGGCGTAATGCGGAGGCTCTTCCGCGATCCGCCCACGCTCGATCCACACAAGACATCAGACACCACGTCGGCGTTTATCATCGGAGAAGTGTTCAGTGGTCTGGTTACCCTGAATACGGACTTGCAGATTGTGCCCGACATCGCAGAGAGATGGGACATAAGCGACGACGGGATGGTCTATACCTTCCACCTGCTGCCTGACGCTACATTCTCGGACGGTAAGCCCATAACGGCGCAGGATTTCGTATATTCCCTAAACCGCGCCGCGAACCCTGAGTTGGCATCCCCCGTGGCGAGAACTTACCTCAGCGATATTGTGGGTGTAACAGAAGTTTTGGACGGTGATGCAGCTGAGATAAGCGGCGTCAAAGCCATCGACGAGCGTACCCTTGAAATTGCCATTGACGCGCCTAAGGCATACTTCCTCGCGAAGCTCACTTATCCGACCGCTTTCGTAGTGGACAAGGCGAATGTTGAAGCAGGGGGCGATACCTGGACTGACAGTCCCAACTCGACCGGACCGTTCATATTGAAAGAGTACAAAATTGGAGAGCACCTGATTCTGGAGCGCAACGACAACTTCTACCGAGAGCCTGCATATATCGACCAGGTGGTGTTCAATCTCGCCGGTGGGCAGGCGATGGCTCTGTACGAGAACGATGAAATAGACATTACCGGCGTTGGCATTCTCGACTTGGAACGGCTTCAAGACCCGAACGAGCCGCTGTCCAAGGAACTGAAAATCGTGCCTCCGCGCCTTAGCGTTTCTTATATCGGCTTCAATGTAGATCAGCCCCCGTTCGACGATGTCCATTTCAGGCGCGCGCTGAACTTCGCCATCGACAAGGAGCTAATCGCTAATGAGGTGTACTCCGGTCTCATAGTTCCGGCATACGGCATACTGCCTCCGGGCTTCCCCGGATACACCGAAGATATTGAAGGGCTGGAGTATGACGAAGAGGCGGCGAAAGCGGAACTGGCAATGTCCAAGTATGCTGACCCGGAGACGCGCCCGCGCATAGTGCTGTCCGTGTCCGGCACGGGCGGCGATGTCGGCATTGGCACCCAGGTAATACTTGAGATGTGGGAAAATACGCTCGGCGTAGAAGTGGAGATTCAGCAGGTAGAGTGGGCGACATACCTACAGGACCTGAACCAACGCAAGTTTCAGATATTTTCACTAGGTTGGCAGGCAGACTACCCTGACCCGCAGGACTTCCTGGACATCCTCTTCCACACGGAAAGCGAAACTAACCACGGCGCATATTCGAACTCCGATGTTGACGTCATACTCGAGGATGCGCGAGTGGAGCGCGACGGCAACAAGCGAATAGAACTGTACAACAAAGCTGAGCAGATAATAATTGACGATGCCGCCTGGGTGCCGCTATGGTACGAAGGCGAGAGCCATGTACTGATAAAGCCCCATATAAAAGATTACAGGCTTCTCCCCATGACCATACCGAAGTTCAGGTACGTGTACTTCGACTACGATGACTAAGCCCTGCTGACATTTTCGGTTTCCAGCCCATCATGCCCGCCCAGGCGGGCGTCCAGAAAGGTTGGGAGGTGCAGATATACGCTGAATGCAACGATTTTCAGCCCTAAACTACCACGAACCGCTCTGAAATTCAGAATGTCAACACATCCTAAGAACCAACGACAGAACCAACTACATCGATAGACAGGATATGATAGACAGGATATAAAGGATAGGCGAAAAGCCCTGCCCGAAATCCTGTCCATCCTGTTAATCAATGTCAGTACAAATAACGGGAGGACGAAAATGCGACTCATCTTGGCAGGATGCGAGTACACGGGCACCAGCACATTGGCGTTCGCCATCGACGACTGGATGGCAGACAATATCGGAGCGCGCTTTCCACTGATTCACGACCACTGGAAGCTGCCGCACACATCAGGCCATCCGCAGCCGGACATGACCGAGGCAGAACGGCAGCAGGTACTCGCTCTCAGTCCCGTTCTTAGGGAGATGACGCAGCGCCACAGCCTCTACTATCACATTCAGGCGAATTCGTGGACCGGCCCGGACTGGATGTCCATAGGGCTGCACATCGATGATTCCGTATATAGTCCTATGTACTTCGGCTACGGCGCGGACCACCAGGACCACGATCGCAAGACGGTGTCGCGACAGGTGGAAGGCTCGATAATGCGTTTCGCTCCCGATATGGTTCTGGTGCATGTGACGGCGTCCGCGGAGGTCATAGAGCGGCGCATGGCAGCGGAGCCGCGCGAGCACAGCCCGCTCACGGTCGAGGATATACCTGAAGTGCTGGCACGATACGAAGAAGCCGTCGCCAACTCTACATTGCGGCATAAAATTACGCTGGACACGAGCGACGCCACGGTGGAAGAGACGATAGCTGAGTTCACTGGCAAGATAGAGCCGCATCTCAGCGAAACCGACCGCTCGCGCATTCTGCTGCACCGCAACTGGTAGAGAGTAGTTAGGTATCTGCGTTCAGTTGTCCGGAGACAGGAATAAGTTCGGCGCGCAATCCGGTATTCTCTTCGTAGAGAGTCATTCGGCGAGCTTAGGGCGAATATCATAGATTAGCGATGGCGTAGATGGCTGAATTGCATAACCTCCGCTTACGGTCTATGCTTGTGCCGTTAGACGGACACGCTGACTAACTGAGGGACTTTTATGTGGGTGTACATTGCGCGGCGACTGCTATGGCTGCCCGTGCTGCTTGTCGCAACCAGCCTCGTTACATTCACTCTACTGCGCTTCGGTCCGGGCGACCCTGCCGAGGTTATACTCGGCGCTCGCTACGATGAAGATGCCGCAAATCAGATACGCCAGCAACTGGGTCTGGATAAGCCATTCGGCGTGCAGTATGCGACATACATGTGGGGAGTAGTAAGGGGCGATCTTGGCGAGAGTTACCGCTTTCGAGGGCGTTCCGTTTCCGAACTTCTATTCCCTAAGATGTGGGTATCCTTCCAATTCAATATAGCCGTAATGCTGGCTAGCCTGCTCATCGGTTTGCCCCTGGGCTTTTACATAGCGCACCGGCAGGGCACATGGTTCGATCCGACCATCGTTGGGATTGCGTTATTCTTCAGCTCAATCCCAATAATGATCACCATTCCGTTCATCCTATGGGGACTGTGCTTGAAACTCAGCATCGTACCCTGCTCCGGGTGGGGCGGACTCTGGGACCTCCGCATTATCACTCCTGTCATAGCCTTGGGAGTATTTGGAGTGGCTGGCTTGGTGCGATACATGCGCGCGAGCACGCTTGATGTGCTTGGGCAGGACTTCATAAGAACGGCGAAGGCGAAAGGACTCTCTGCAGTCATGGTCGATTCGCGGCATGTGTTGAAGAACGCCCTGATTCCCATAGTTACCCTGCTGTCATTCTCAATGGCGGGCATATTCTTCACCAGTTTCATAGTTGAGCGCATACTCGGCATTCCGGGCGTAGGCAACTTCACCATAGACTCCATATTCAACAGAGACTATCCCATCATAATGGCGGTGGGGATACTCGGCTCATCCGGGTTCGTCATCGCCAATTTGGCTGCCGATGTAACTTACGCGTTCATAGACCCGCGGATACGGTATCAGTAACCGCATGACCTGACAGAGGACAAAGCTTATGGCGCTGACCGAAGTCGCCGAAGCAGCAGAAGAACTGGGCGCCAGAAAGGGCCATCTCAGGCGGGCAATGGAGCGCCTTGTGCGTAAGAAGATTGCCGTCGTCTGCATGGTCGTGCTTGCGATAATTTACTTCGCGGGCATCTTCGCGCCGCTCATTGCGCCTTATGACTACTCCGAGCCGCACTTTACCTCCATACGCAAGCCGCCGAGTTGGGAGTTCTGGGCGGGCACTGATTTTGGCGGACGCGATGTGCTCAGTCGAGTGCTGTGGGGGATTCAGAACACGGTCATCATAACGCTCGTCTCGATGGTGACGGGCGGCTTGCTCATAGGCATCACCATGGGCTTGATGTCAGGATACTTCGGCGCATGGATCGACGCGCTCATCATGCGAGTTGGAGAGCTTTTCGCTGCATTCCCCGACATCCTGTTCATGATAATAATCGCCTCCGCGCTCAAGCCCCGCTTTATCGAGATAGCGCGCCGGATTGAAGAGAGTACCGGCATTGAAGGCATAGTACGCTCCGGCATAGTGGACTATTTCGTCATATCGCTGGCATTGGTGGCTTTTGGATGGGTCGGCATGGCGCGGCTTGTGCGCGGGCAGGTGCTGTCGCTTAAGCAGACGCCGTTCGTGGAGGCGGCGCGCGCGACGGGCGCGGGCACGCCTCGCGTACTCTTAGTACATCTTCTTCCCAATGTCATAAGTCCCGTTGCCGTGAGCGTTTCAGCCGGTATGGGCGCGATGATTGGCGCAGAGATAGTTCTGAGCTGGCTTGGGCTGGGCATACAGCCGCCGCGTCCGAGTCTGGGACAGATGCTCCTTCAGGCAGGCAGCATCAGCGCCCTGCGCGAGGTACCTTGGATGCTGATTGCCCCCAGCGCAGTAGCGCTCTCACTGGTGCTTGCGTGGAACCTGCTAGGCGACTCACTCAATGATGTGCTCAACCCGCATACCAGGTAGCGGCAGGGAGTTATGGTTGGAGGAGGAATGCGTCGTATCGCAACGGGGATAGCGCCCTACTTTGTCGTCTTCTCGGCGAGCGCGTGCGGTCTTATCATCGAGATTGTCGCATCTCGCCTGCTTGCGCCCTCCGTGGGAGTATCACTGTTCACGTGGACAAGCATCATAGGCGTGGTGCTTGCAGGCATCAGTATCGGGAACTATATCGGCGGCTTGGTTGCAGATAGGTTCCCGTCACCCAAGACACTGGGGCTGATACTGCTTGGCGCGGGATTAACAAGCCTAGCGGTACTTCCGATGCTCGCGCTGGTCTCCGACCTGTACGACTCGCTGCACATACTGCCTCGCATAGTGCTTATCACTTCTACGCTGTTCCTCGTACCGAGTGTCATACTGGGTATGGTTACGCCCGTGGTCATCAAGCTGAGGCTGCGCGATTTGGCGCGGACCGGCAACGTTGTGGGCAAGATATACGCCGTATCCACCGCCGGCAGCATCTTCGGCGTGTTCGTCACCGGCTTCGCGCTGATCCAGTGGTTCGGAACGCGCCCGATTCTGCTTGGCGTCGCCGTGTTCCTCGTTCTGATGGCTGCGGTGTTCGGCAACTTGTGGCGGATGCGGGTAGTAGGCGCTGTGGCGCTTGTGCTGTTCGCGGGAATTGCGGGCATGGGATTTGCGACCGACTCGCTTGAAACCGAGTGCCAGGTGGAGAGCAACTACTTCTGCATCAAGGTGAGGGAGCGCGAGATAGAGGGGCGACTGGTTCGTACTCTCACTCTTGATAGGTTGATACACAGCTATGTTGACTTGGACGATCCGACATTCTTCGCCTATGGCTACGAGAAGATATTCGCGGACATATCCACGATGGTCGGACATTCAAAGCCGCGATTCAGCGCTCTTTACATCGGCGGCGGCGGTTATACGATGCCGCGCTTCTTGGAACAGGCATATCCGGAGAGTCGCCAAGAGGTCATAGAGATTGATCCCGCGGTTACACAGGTTACGCACGAGTACCTCGGGATGCCGCGCGATACGACTATCATCACGCACAACAGGGATGCACGTCTGAAGATACCGGAACTTGAGCACGGCAGCTACGACATCGTGATAGGGGATGCGTTCAACGATGTATCGGTACCGTATCATCTGACGACGCTGGAGTTCAACGAGCAGGTCAAGCGGCTGTTGAAGGGCGACGGCATGTATGTGGTGAATGTGGTGGACAAGTTCCACAGCGGCGGTTTTTTGCGCGCGGTAGTTACTACGCTGCAAGCCAGTTTCCCGCACGTCTATCTGCTGGCGGACAGCAGAGCCTTCGAGGAGGATAACCGCTTCACCTTCGTAGTGGCAGGCGCATTGCAGCCGTTCACCTATGCGGATGTGTATTTCGCCAGCCATGAGGCGGGGCGGGGCGACCCCGAACTGACCATCATGGCGCAGGAAGAACTTGACGAATGGCTGGCAAGGAAGCGGAACACACTGCTCACCGACGACTATGTGCCGGTGGACAACCTGCTTGCGCCGGTGTTTTTGGACATTCCATAAGACGCGTGAATGCCAACGCGCGCTAGATATCTTGCAGAGCGGCGCAGAAGGAATCGCTCCAGCTTTGCGATGAGTACCTCTCGACTACGGATAGCAGGCTGCGGTTGCGGCGGCGGCGCTCGCTGACGGGCATTCGCAGCGCTTGGTATGTGGCTTCCGCCGTCCCTTCGACGTCATACGGGTTCACGATTACTGCGTCTTTCATCGTGCTTGCGGCGCCAGTGAAGCGGGACAGCACGAGGACCCCGGGTGAGTCAACGTCCTGCGCTGCCACGAACTCCTTGGCGACGAGATTCATCCCGTCTCTCAGCGGAGTTACAAGGCAGACGTCCGTTTCGTGGTAGAAGCCTGCCAACTCGGACTGGGAGTAAGAGCGGTAGAGGTATCGGATGGGAACCCAGCCGGCTTCGGAGAAGCGCCCGTTAATTTGCCCGACGAGTCTCTCGACCTGCTCCTTTTCCTGCACGTATTCGGGAACGCGGGTGCGGGAAGGAGATGAAATCTGGATATATATCAGCTTTCCACCGAGGTTTGGGTGGCGTTCGAGCATGCGCTCGAAGATGCGGAGGCGATGCGGGATGCCTTTCGTATAGTCGAGGCGGTCAACTCCGAGTATTAGTCTGCGATCCGGAACTTCGGCAAGCCCCAGTTCATTGGAAAGCTTGTGCTGTTGACCGTACTCGCGCGGCCTGAATTTGTCAGGGTCTATGCCGATAGGGAAGACGCCGACGCGCGCGCTCTTGCCTTGATAACCATAAGAGTCGCCGTTCAACTCGCCGCCCAGTTCGACATCGAGGGCATCGACAAGATTATGCAGATAGCGCTCGTCGTGCAAGCCCACGAGATCGTAATGGAGCAGCGCTTCCAGCGTTTCGCGGGACCAGGGCATAATGTTGAATATCTCCGCCGGAGGGAAGGGGACATGCAGGAAGAAGCCCAGCTTGCCGCGCCATCCAAGGCGGCGTAGTTCGTAGCCGAGGTGGAACAGATGGAAGTCCTGAATCCAGATGATGTCGTCGGACCTCAATAACGGCATGAGCGATTGTGCGAAGCGGAGATTGATGCGACGGTAGGCGCGGTAGGTATCGTGGCGGATAACCACGCGCATGGGGAAGCTGTGCAGTAGGGGCCAGAGCGTACGATTGGAGAATCCGAGGTAGAAGAGGCTGACTTCATCGTCGGACAGGTCAATCGTGGCGAGCTGAATGCGGCCGAATATCCTGACAGTGGAGCCTGTGGTTACCCTGCGGCGAGTGCTTCTGCCGCTCCATCCGAACCACATGCCGCCGCTCTGTTCCATGGCGGCGCGGACAGCGGTTACGAGTCCGCCTGCAGATGCTTCATCCCTATCCTGGCTCTCGAAGCCGGAGGCGGGCGGAACTCGATTGGAGACTACTATGAGCCTGCTGTTCAATGCCATCGAGTTGCTGCCTTAACCGTGCGAGCCGCCCACTCGCTCAATACAACAATAGGGACTGGGTTGTGTTACCAGTCCCTATTGACTATACAGCAACTAAGCTTGGGATGTCTTGCGCTTGTGAGATCTACGGCAAGCTGCTTAGAGGGGTTCCGTCTTGAAGACGATCTTGTCGAGGGCGTACTTACCGCCGCCGATGACGCCGATGATGCCTGCGATAATGAACCAGAGGATCGTTACCTCACCGCCGTGCGCGCCAAATCCGCCCTCAGCCGGGTATAGATGAGGCCATGGCCAAACGGGGCTGTTCGCATGCACCATGAAGTAGGCGATTATCATGGTTACGCATAGCGCGCCTGCGCCCAAACGAGTCAGCAACCCCAAGCCAATCAGCAGCGCCGAGATTAGCTCGACCCATCCTGCGATGTCCACCATTGGCGAGAGCGGATGCGCGCCAGCCGGAAAGCCCCAGAGACCAAATGCCTTTTGGATACCGTGTAGAAATGCCAATATAGCGAATACCACGCGGAACAGAAGCCAGAACTCGTCCGCGTACTTTTCCAGAATACCACCAAAAATTCCGGGTTGAGCATCCTGCGCCTGCATAAATACCTCCTCCCCAATGGGATACTTCATAAATCCGCTCATATATAAAATTGAGCATACCCATATATTGGCAGTTAGTATCTTACGGTTTGTTATCAGTGTCAATACTTCCGCAAGAAATGTGTTAACAAGAAATTTACACGAAGCGCTAGAGACGATTCCACAGATGCATAATTAGCCCAACCTGTGGGCTGCGTCTTCGTTCCGAACCGGTGATGTCTGTGATACGGATGGATGATTGGATTGTCAAGGGGAGTTTTTGAATCGATGGCCAGGATGAATAGGATGAGACTGGGAGTGAATAGGACGAGACTGGGAGTGAATGGTATGAAATGGGAGTGAGTGGTACGAAATGGGAGTGAATGGTATGAAATGGGAGTGAGTGGTACGAAATATGACGTAGTATGGTTTGGATGGGAATGGCGCGGCGTTCGTGGGAATGGGGTGTAAAGGGAATGGGGTGGAAAGCTTGTTGTTTATGGTTGTGCCGCTGGCTATAATTGGGGTATGAGGCTTGGGATAATAGTCAATTATTGATAGCAGTTCGCGCGGTGTTTCCGATGGCTATGACGCAGGCGAACCACTATACATACACGAGAGACGGGATACTGCCGCATACGGAGGCGCGGCAGTATGATGTTGCTGCGTTTCGTGATGTGAATTACAGCGCGTACCGTGCGGAGCTGCGGGAGTTGCGCCTGCAACTGCTTATGATGCAGGAGTGGGTGATGGAACAGGGGTTGCGCGTGGCGGTGGTGCTAGAGGGGCGAGACGCAGCGGGCAAGGGATCGACCGCGTCGGGGATTACGCACTACCTGAATCCGAAGTCCGCTGAGGTGATCGAGCAGGGGATTCCCTCGCCGAGACAGATGCGGAACTGGCTGGGGACTTACTACAAGCTGATGCCGGCGGCAGGGAATATCACGATATTCGACCGGTCGTGGTATTCGCGGGCTATCATTCAGCCGGCGCTGGGGTTCTGCTCAATGCGACAGTACAGCTACTTCATGACGCATGTGAACGACTGGGAGCGGCGTGTGATGGACGAGGGCGTGCACCTACTAAAGATATACCTGTCGGTGTCTAAGGAGGCGCAGGACCTGCGCTTTCGGATACGGCAGGACAGCGACTTGCAGTACTGGAAGTATTCGCCAACGGATCGAAGGGTTGCGGAGCGGTGGCAGTTGCTGACATACTTCAAGGAGCGCATGTTTGCGGTTACTTCGACCGACTACGCGCCGTGGGTGATTATCGACTCCGACAACAAGCACCAGGCACGACTGAACACGATACATTACATCCTGAGCAGCTTTGAGTACGAGGGCAAGGACCTGAGCCTGAAGGCGATAGAGGCGGGAGTGGACCGAAGCAATAGGCCGCGGAACGTGGTGGTGGATGGGGTGCTTTTCAGAGAGATGACGCCGGAGCAGGTCGCCGTGCTTGAGCGGATAATGATACATGTCTAGCAATGAACTGCCACAGATGGCTGCCGCCGGGGGGCTTGTGCTCTGCGGCGGCCATGCACTACTAATTCGCAAGCACGGACAATGGGACATCCCCAAAGGCAAGAAGAAGAGAAGGGAAAAGGCGGAGAAGTGCGCGCTGCGCGAGGTGTCTGAGGAGACGGGGCTGGACAGGGCACGGCTGTCGATTCGGCGCAAGTTCTGCCGGTCTAGCTACATTACTTACTATGCCAGCAAGCCGGTGAATAAGACGGTTGACTGGTTTCTAATGGACTATGCCGGGTCATTGCATGACAGGCTGACGCCGGACCTCGGCGAAAACATCGACCTTTGCGTGTGGGTGCCCTTCGATGAACTGTTGGACAGGATGCAGACGGCGCGAAGGTATCTGCGCGGCGATGTGAAGGCGGCTATTGGCGAGGCTATTGGAGTGGCGGCGCCGGTGTGAGCGC
>JAGGDZ010000391.1 GCA_024648655.1 Chloroflexota bacterium
ATGTCGGCGAGGGGTCGCAGAACGAAGAGCCTCTCAGCCATCCGAGGATGGGGCAGGACTAGCGGAGGCGACTCAATCACAAGGCGGTTGTACAGCAGGATGTCCATATCGAGAGTGCGGGGAGCGTTTCGGAAGGTGCGATGTCTGCCCACTGCTGCCTCGATTCCCAGCAGCCGTCCCATCAACTGGAACGGAGTGAGCCTGGTGCTGATGCGGCACACAGCGTTGTAGAAAGCGGGCTGATTGCGAAATCCCTGCGGCGATGTTCTGTACACGGGGGACGACTGCACATCGACCGCGAACCTTCGCATCAATGCAATCGCAGCGTCAAGATTAGCAAGGGAACTACCGAGGTTCGAGCCAAGCCCGATGTATGCCTCACTCAGCATCGAACCTTCCCCGGTCGCGCACTACGGCGTCGCTCATTCTGGCAACGCGGGCCATCTCCTTAACATCATGGACGCGCACGATGTCGGCGCCGAACGCCACGGACAGCGCAACGGTTGCCGCCGTTCCTTCGAGCCGCTCTTCTACCGGCAGGTCCAAAACATAGCCGATCGTTGACTTGCGCGACATTCCGACAAGAATGGGCGCGCCCAACGCTCTGAACTCGTTCAACTTGCGAAGAATCTCAAGGTTATGTTCGGCTGTTTTGCCGAAACCCATGCCGGGGTCGAGTATGACATTCTTGCGCCTGACACCTGCCTCAACTGCCCTGTCCATCATATCTTGAAGACCTGCGATTACATCGGGGACAAGGTTCACGTAGCGAGTGTGCTTCTGATTGTGCATAAGCACAACGGGCACATCGGCACCGGCGGCAACTTGTGCCATCTCAGGGTCGCGGCGGAAGCCCCAGACATCGTTAATCATCGCCGCTCCAGCCTGTAGCGCAGCACACGCGACCTCCGCCTTGTATGTATCAACGCTGATGGGTATGTCCAGGAGCGGCGATAATCTCTCAATCACCGGAATAACGCGGGACATCTCTTCGTCTGCCGATATGGGAGCGGCGTTGGAGTAGATAGACGCCGGACGGGTGGATTCGCCGCCGATGTCTATAATGTCCGCGCCTTCAGCCTGAAAGCGAACTGCTCGCTCGAACGCAGCGTCTATGTCGCTGTTCAGGCCGTCACCGGAAAAAGAGTCGGGCGTGATATTCAGCACTCCCATGATGAAAGTGCGCCTACCCCATTGAAAGCAGTGGCTCCCAATTTTCGTTGGACGGAGAGGTGTTCGGGAACGAAGTTTCATGTTCTCTAATTTATCGACGCTTGAAGTGGTCGGGAAACTAAAGTCAGATTTCAGCGCGACCCACATTGCACGCATATTGCGCACGCATATTGCCATAACTGCAACTGTGATGCCTTCTTGTGATGTCTGATGAGTATAGCACGCCTCAACCATACGACACTTCAATTTGGGAAGGTAAGCGCGATTCCTGAATTATCTTGCTACGCATAAGGCTTTCTGATACCGTTTCAGTTGGTGGCTAGTGTCCCTACCGCATTTCATGGTATCGCCTCCGACACACTTTCCGGGATGCCGGAACAGCTAAACCTATGGTAGTTCGCAGAAGAGTAGATGATGCGCTGGACGACCTCAATGAGAGGCATGAACGAGGTCGTTTAGGCGGCGGCGCAAGGCGTATCGAGGCGCAGCACCGGCGCGGCAAGCTGACCGCTCGCGAGCGCCTTCATCTTCTATTCGACGAGGGCAGCTTCGAGGAACTTGACGCGTTGGCGCAGCACCGCGCTACCGAGTTCGGACTGGCGGAGCAAAAGACTCTGGGCGATGCGGTCGTTACAGGCTACGGCAGAGTCAACGGCCGACTTACATTCGCGTACTCTCAGGATTTCACAGTGCTGGGAGGCTCGCTGTCTGAAGTCGTAGGCAAGAAGATTTGCAAGGCAATGGACCTTGCGGCGAACAGTGGCGCGCCTATGATCGGACTGATCGATTCGGGCGGCGCGCGTATTCAGGAAGGCGTGCTGAGCCTTGCCGGGTATGCCGACATTTTCCTTCGCAATGTGCGCTCATCCGGCGTAATTCCGCAAATATCCGTAATCCTAGGCCCCGCGGCAGGCGGCGCGACATACTCGCCAGCATTGACGGACTTCATCTTCATGGTCAGGGGTACGGGGCAGATGTATATAACGGGACCTGACGTAATTCGCGCCGTAACGGGCGAAGAGGTCAGCCACGAGCAGCTAGGCGGTGCGGACAGCCACGCCACTCGAAGCGGAGTGGCGCACTTTTCCAGCGAGTCGGAGGAAGCTTGCATTGCTGAGGTTAAGCGGCTTCTGGGTTTCCTTCCGCAGAACAACATGGAAGACCCGCCCCGCTATGACACCTTTGACGATCCTCAACGTGGGGAAGACGACCTGCTGCACATCATTCCGGACAACTCGAATGCGCCCTACGACATGACACAGATTATCGAGCGGGTTGTGGACGATGGAGAGTTTATGCCGGTTCACGAGGCTTACGCGCGCAATGTGATTGTGGGATTCGCGCGGATGGACGGCAGAAGCATAGGTATTGTCGCGCAGCAGCCATCGCACCTCGCGGGCGTCCTAGACATCGACGCCTCCGATAAGGCTGCGCGATTTGTGCGCTTCTGCGATGCGTTCAACATTCCGCTGCTTACCTTTATAGATGTGCCGGGGTTCCTGCCTGGGACGGACCAGGAGTACGGCGGAATCATCCGGCACGGCGCTAAGCTCATCTACGCTTATGCGGAGGCGAGTGTCCCTAAAATTAGCGTGCTCACGCGCAAGGCTTACGGTGGCGCATACATTGTGATGAGCAGCAAGGGACTGCTGGGAGACATCAACTACGCTTGGCCGACCGCCGAGATTGCGGTGATGGGGCCGGAGGGTGCGGTCAACATCATCTATCGCAACGAGATAGCGTCGGCTGACGACCCGGACGCCATGCGCTCGGAATTAGCGCAGGATTACGGCGAGCGCTTAGTCAACCCTTACGTTGCCGCAGCGCACGGGCTGATCGATGACGTTATCGACCCGGCGGATACCCGACGTAAAGTCATCAGGGCGCTGGAGATGCTGGAGAATAAGCGCGAAACTCTGCCGAGGCGCAAGCACGGGAGCATTCCGCTATGACGCAGGATAGGGCAATAAATACCGAACCAGCGCAAATCGCCGCTATTGTGGCAGCGGTGCAGGCTTACATCGAAGGCGAAACAATAGTCAATCAGCGCAAATCTCCCATTCTAAGCGAGTGGCGCGCAGTTGCCTTACCCGCCGGCGACGATGTTTTCGCTCTGCGAAAACGCACTTGGGCAGGGCGCGATTAGGGCATAACACGGTTTAGAACATGGCTTCAAACTCCGTTAGAATAACTGATACCACACTCAGGGATGGTCACCAAAGCGTGATGGCGACGCGATTGCGCCTTGAAGATATGACGGCTATCGCGCCGACTATGGACGCTGCGGGCTTCGACGCGATGGAAATCTGGGGTGGCGCAACCTTCGACACGGCGACGCGCTTCCTGGGAGAAGACCCTTGGGAACGCCTTCGCACGCTCAGGCGCCTCATTCCTAACACGCCGTTGTCGATGCTGCTGCGCGGGCAGTCGCTCGTGGGCTATCGCAATTATGGAGACGACGTAGTTGACGCATTCGTGGCACGGTCGGCAGACGCGGGCATAGATATTTTCCGCGTGTTCGACGCACTTAACGACGCCTCCAATGTGGAGCGGGCAGCAAAAGCCGTCAAGCGCGCCGGCAAGCACCTTCAACTGGCGATATGCTACTCGGTTACGGACGAAGGCAGGTTGGGAGGACCGTACTACAATCTCGAATACTACCTGTCCAAAGCAAAGCAGTTCGCGGGCATGGGCGCGGACAGCATCTGTATAAAGGACATGGGGGGACTTCTGGCGCCCTACGATGCCTACGAACTGGTCGGCGCGCTCAAGAAAACGGTCGATATCCCGTTGCAGCTTCACAGCCATTATACGAGCGGCATGGCGACGATGAGCGCGCTTAAGGCCATAGAGGCAGGGATAGACGGAATCGACACCTGCTGCGCTCCACTCGCGCTGAGGACGG
>JAGGDZ010000004.1 GCA_024648655.1 Chloroflexota bacterium
GCAGTTCATAGGCAACTTCCCGGACGCGACAATCGTATGCGCTCACTGGGGTGGCGGGCTGCCTTTTTACGCACTAATGCCGGAAGTGGCGAACGTGCTCCACAATGTCTATTTCGACAGCGCCGCCTCGCCCTTCCTATACACGCCACTAGTCTATTCGACAGTGTCATCACTGGTAGGGGCGAACAAAGCGCTGTTCGGCAGCGACTACGCGCTGCTGCGCCCGCGACGCCTGCTGAAAGAGATAACGGCGTCCGGCCTGACGCCAGAGCAACAGAGTGCAGTGCGAGGCGGGAATGCTGCGCGACTGCTGGGACTCTAGCCGTTCTTCGGACGAAATATGCCGAATGAGCTTGTGTAGCCATGCAGGAAGGTCGAGTCTCCCACCTGGCCAATTTCGCCGTTGCAGAAGAAGCCGGTCAGCGGCACCGCTCCCACCATGTCGGTGAACATGCTCGTGTCGTGATCCGGCCTGCCGTATAGGTATGACCCCCGCCCTAAGCATTGGAACAGCAGCGCGCCCGCTTCGGTCTGCCCACCCTCCGGCAGCCCTGATACATACTGATCCAGCATGGCGTTCAGATCCTGCGAAGAGGTTTCGGAGTCTCGCAGGTGGAACTGCACCGTCTGCCCTTCCTTCAACATCTCGCCCACCGCAAGTGCACCACGCTGCGCGTCCACGCCTACGATATTGCGAATCAGGAAGTCGCCTAGCTTAGGGTTGTCATTAAGTTCATCCATGACAACACCGAGGAACAACGAATGCTGCGCCAACTCGCGGTCCCTCTCGCTAAGTGTCATGAAAATCTCTTTCAGCACCTCAAACGGCGTGCGCCCATCGACTTCAAGCAGGATGTTACGGCGGCTTGATGTGATGTGCATCAGATCGCCGATGGGACGGCAGCCTTGCGCCACAACCGTGTCTATCTGCACATCGCCCTCGAAAGCCACGCCTACCACGCCTTCGTTATGAGTCTCGTTGCCCAGGTAAAGCGCGTTGCCGCCCTCGTGGTGCGCTCCGCTCGCCAACCCTCCAATCTTCGCACTGCGGGGAAAGGCGTAGTCCAGTCCCATTAGCAGCTGCTCCCCCTGCATGCTGAACGGGTCCGCAAGAATGAGAAACTCTGCTTCCGAGCCAACCGGAGTGCCTAGTAGAGCACCCCACTCATCGGGCGGGGCGTCGCCGTCCGGCAGCCCGCCATACTGGATGTGGAACGGCGTAAGCCGCACATCCGGCAGGTGCGCCGCAGTTAATGCAAGTCCCGGTCTGTTCTCAACCTCGGTCGCCGCACCGATGACGCCGCCTCCACTGCACCCCACCAGGAGTGCATCGCCCAAACGCTCCGCAACGAGCGCCGGGAGCGTTTCATATTCGTGGGCATAATGCGGCGACACAAAGGCGGCAACCATATGAGGCATCAAGCCGCCAAGCTCACCC
>JAGGDZ010000333.1 GCA_024648655.1 Chloroflexota bacterium
GAGCTTGTGTTCAGGCTGGTGGACGAGTGGTTTATCAGCATGGGCGAAAAGCACGAGAAGCCGCGCGAGGAGTTGACCGCCGAGGAGAAGGCGAACAGCCTGCGCTACCAGATCATGGACGTTGTGGACGACATCCGCTGGGTGCCGGAGTTCGGCTATGCGCGCGAACTTGACTGGCTGCGCAATATGGACGACTGGATGATCTCCAAGAAGCGCTACTACGGGCTGGCGCTGCCCATCTACAAGTGCGGCGACTGCGGCTGGTTCGATGTCATCGGCAGCGAGACCGAGCTGCAAGAGCGCGCAGTAGAGGGTTGGGACAAATACGAGGGAAACTCACCACACCGCCCTTGGGTTGATGCCGTGAAGATCCGCTGCGACGAGTGCGGCACGGCCGTAAGCCGCATCGAGGACGTGGGCAACGCATGGCTGGACGCCGGTATCGTGTCGTTCTCCACGCTCGAATACCGACATGACAAGGACTACTGGCGCAAGTGGTTCCCCGCCGACTGGATCTCCGAAAGCTTCCCCGGACAGTTCCGCAACTGGTTCTACTCCCTGCTCACCATGAGCACGGTGCTGGAAAACACCGCGCCCTTCAAGTCCGTCTTCAGCTACGCGCTCATGCGCGACGACAAGGGCGACGAGATGCATAAGAGCAAGGGCAACGCCATCTGGTTCGAGGACGCCGCCGAGCGCATGGGCGTGGACGCGATGCGCTGGGTCTTCTTGCGCCAGAACCCGGCGCTCAACATCAACTTCGGCTTCCGCTCCGCTGACGAGGTGCGCCGCCGCTTCATCATCCCGCTATGGAATGTCTATTCGTTCTTCGTTACATACGCGAACATCGACCGCTACGACGCTACGGCAACTCCGCCTCCGATCTCCGAGCGCGCCGAACTCGACCGCTGGATTCTGTCCGAACTGAACCAGCTCGTGGCGGAAGTAACGGACGCCTTCGAGAACTTCGACCCGGACAAGGCGGCGCGCAATGTCGAAGGCTTCATCGAATATCTGTCGAACTGGTATGTGCGCCGCAGCCGCCGCCGCTTTTGGAAGGCGGGCATACTCGCGGAGAATGCCGACGCGGACAAGCACGGCGCGTACGCTACGCTTTACGACTGCCTGCTCACGCTGATAAAGCTCATCGCCCCTGTCATGCCGTTCATGACCGAGCAGATGTACCAGAACCTAGCCACATCCAGCGGCAAGGCGCGCGCGAGCATCCATCTCGACGACTACCCTGTCGCTGACGAATCGCTGATAGACCAGCGGCTCTCGGACGCAACACGGCTTGCCATGCGCCTGTCCAGCATGGGACGTGCGGCACGCAGCAAGGCGGGCCTGAAGGTGCGTCAGCCGCTGGAGCATGCACTTGTTAGGCTACGTTCCGCGGACGAGGTGCCGCTGCTTTCGCAGGTTGCGCCGCAGGTGCAGGACGAGTTGAATGTGAAGCAGGTCGAGCCGGTAACCGATGAGAGCGATGTGCTGGAATACAAGGTGCAGCCGAACTTACGGTTGCTCGGTCCCAAGTACGGCGCGGAGTTGCGGAATATCGTAGCCGCGCTGAACGACGCCAACCCGGCCGAAATCCACGGTCAGGTGCGCTCCGGCAGCCCTGTGGCGGTCAACGGCGTGGTGCTGGAGCCGGACGAGGTACTGGTGGAGACACTGGATAAGGACGGCTATGCTGTGACCAATGAGGGCGGCTATACCGTCGCCGTCAGCACGGAGGTCAGCGAAGCCCTGCGCCTCGAAGGCGACGCCCGAGAGCTTGTGCACGGCATCCAGAACATGCGCCGTTCGGCGGACTTCGACATCGCCGACCACATCGTCACATACTACGAGAGCAGCCCTCAGCTCGACGCAGTGATCGCGGCGCACAGTGACTACATCCGGCAGGAAACGCTGTCGCAGGAGCTGCTGAGGCAGCCACCCGACGCCGACGCCTACACCGAGACGCTGAAGGTGAATAGCATCAAGGCGACCATCGGCGTGCGAAGGGCGGGATAAAGCGAAATCGGGGTTTCGCCATGAACCTCTACATACTCAGGCACGGCATTGCCGCCGACCGAGGCGTCGAGTACCCGGACGACAGCCTGCGTCCGCTCACCGGCAAGGGCATCAAGCGTATGCGCCTCGAAGCAGAGGGGATGAATGCCATCGGCGTCGCACCGGATGTCATAATCAGCAGTCCGCTGGTGCGCGCAATCCAGACTGCCGAAATAGTGCGGGATGGACTGAATGCGCCACCACAGATGGCTATTTCGGAAACTCTGGTGCCTGAAGCCCACCCGTCTCAGACGCTTCGGGAACTCGCCTCGAAGTATTCATCCATCCGCAGTCTGATGGTCGTAGGGCATGAGCCGCACCTGAGCAGCCTTGTCTCATATATAATGACCGGACAGGTCAGCTGGCTTATCACGCTCAAGAAGGGCGCGCTTTGCAATATGGATATATCCGCGTCAGGACGCGGGCAGCTACTTTGGGCACTGGCACCCAGACAGCTCAGAACGCTGGCATAGCCGAGTTCTCTTGGTGCAGCCTTCCCACATATTGACATAGATTATCCATACGTACAGGATAGAAACTAACCGCAATGCAAGGAGGATTACATGACAGCATCATTAGCCTACGCTGTACGCAGCTACAGCACAGGTACTCTGGGGCGGGCTATCTGCAACTCGCGCAACCATCACTGGGTTGCGGACGACTCCGGCGGCGAGGAGCTTGGCGCCGGTGAGTTTTTCCTTTCCGGCTTGTCGGCGTGCGCGGTGAATATGATCGAGCGAGTCGCCAGAGAGGAAGAGAGGCCCTTGGATTGGATGGATGTAAGCGTCGAAGCATACCGGGACACAGAGGCGCCGATCGGTGAACGCTCCCTGTACGAGGACATCCGAGTCCACTTCCAGATGTGGGGAGTCAGCGACGAAGACGGCGAATCTCTCGTGGACACATGGAAGCGCCGCTGACCGATTTACGGCACGGTTGCGGTCGCAACCCCACACACATCGGTTACCGCGGAGTTCACGGCGGAAGCCCGTCCAAAACACTGATGCGCCGACCACGCTAGAATCAGTACGGCAATCAATGTGAAACGTAAAAGGGAGGAACTTATGGTGAATTTCACAGACTCGGACGTAAAGGAGCTGGTGCGCGAGCGCTACGGCAACTTCGCGCAGAACGCGACGGAAAGTTGTTGCGGAGAGGGCGAAGCTACGACGAAGAATCAACTGTATGAGCTTCAGCAGCTGGATGGTTTGCCGGACGAGGCTCTGCTTGCGTCCGCGGGCTGCGGCAACCCGACGGCTATCGGCGACCTGAACGCCGGCGAGACGGTGGTGGACTTCGGCAGCGGCGGCGGCATCGACTGCTTCATTGCCGCGAGAGCCGTCGGCGAGCAGGGCAAGGTCATCGGCATCGATATGACGCCGGATATGATAAACCTCGCGCGCAAGAACGCCGGGAACCTCGGCGTGTCAAACGTAGAGTTTCACCTGGCGGAAATGGAGGACACCCCACTTGAAAACGAGTCGGTGGATGTCATCATATCCAACTGTGTTATCAACCTTGCGCCGGATAAGGACGCGGTGTTCCGTGAAGCGTACCGCATACTGAAGCCGGGCGGCAGGATGTTCATATCGGACATGGTGCTGACGGCGCCGCTCCCGGCACATGCCACCGAGGATGCGGAGAACTGGGTGTCATGTCTGTCCGGCGCGGAGCCGCAGGACATCTATATGGGCAGGATGTCTGATGCGGGGCTTGCGGACATCGAGATTATGGATTCCAAGCCATGGCAGGGCAAAGAGGAATGGGCATCGCGCGTACACAGCGCGAACATCAAGGCGTTCAAGCCCTAGCCGGGCAAACATAAACGCGAACCAACAGGGTACCGTGGGGGATTCCCACGATACCCTGTTAGTTTTGCGCTTTTTCAGCGTTTAGCTTTGCTCATTGCCTTAGGTTAGGCGACGGAAACGCCGTTAGTTGAAGCGGCTACGCCGTTGACGGGCGCGCTGTTCTGCTGCTGCTTGCGCTTGCTCGCTTCGACTTCGAGGTTGAGCGCATCGATGCCGCGCCGTACCTGCCCCAGAATGTCGGCAAGCTGCTCTTCAAGGTTGAAGAGCACTTCGCGAGCGTAGCTATCCGCGCCGTCCCGTCGCGCCAGCGCTATATTCTCGGCTTCGCTGACGATGCGATACGCCTTGCGCTGGGCATCCTGGAGGATCTGCTGGGACTCATAGCCTGCCTGCTCTTGCATCTCCTGCGAAAGCTCCTCGGCGCGCTTCAGCACTGAGGATTCGCCTACCTTGGTGCGGAACTCAGTCTCCGCTTGGTTCGTCAGCCTGCCTGCTTCATCCTCAGCGCCCGTGCGAATGCGCTTGGCTTCTAGGTAAGCCTGATTAAGGATGCTCTCCTTCATCCGGATGACCTCGGACGCCTCCCGGACATCATCGTTCACATCGACATTGCCGAGCTGGTCGCTGAGCCTGACAAGACTGTCGATGTCCACCATCACCTTGCCCCGAAAGCCCGGTACGCGGGTCCCGGAAGCCGCCATAGCTCTGAGCTGGTCTGCAATCTGTGGTGCCTGCATTTGTCCTCCCTCGATCAGTAAATTTTGAACTTGTTGGTTAATCGTTTATAAGGTTTTCGATAATCTGCGATGAATCGGGCAGCGCGAACCTATCCTTACTGCAAAAACTAACCGGAATTGATCTTCTTATTCAGAGCTTCCAGAACCGGGGCAGGAACCAGGTTCTCAATTCTGCCACCGAGTTGCGCCACCTCCTTGATACGGCTTGAATGCACGAACTGATTCTCGAGGGCGGTCATCAGACATACGACATCAATATCGGGATCGATGTTTCGCCACATCAACGCCATCTCAAACTCCGTCTCGAAGTCGAAGCCCGCGCGCAAACCCCTTATGATGAACTCCGCATCCACGCTGCGCGCCACCGAGGGCGCAAGTCCCACGAACGGAATTACGCGCACGTTAGTCAGATGCGGTATAGAGCGCCTGAACAGGTCCACGCGCTCCTCGGTTGTGAACATCAGCCTCTTTGAAGGTGGTGTATCGTACACGCCAATCACCAGCTCATCGAATAGGCTCGACGCTCTCGTCGCTATGTCCACATGTCCGTTGTGAACGGGGTCGAAGCTGCCAGGGTATAGCGCCCTAACCATCTAATTCTCCAGCCGCATATATTGATATTGCCGTATCCCCATAGCGCCTACGGGTCGTCAGAAACAATTTGCCGTACTCGTCCGCCATCGTTGTGCTGTGCCTGTGTTCGGCTACGACTATCCCACGGTCGTCCAGAAATCCCGGACGGTTCAGCGCCTGCATAAGCCGATCCCATTCGCTCAGCATGTAAGGCGGGTCGGCAAAAGCCAGGCTGTATTCGCCTTCCAGCGTCTCCAGTATGCGCTCCACTCTGCCATTATGGACCCTGCCGAATTCGCTCAGTCCCAGAGTTGTGAGCGCTTCCCTTATCTGAACGCAACGTTGCCGGTTTACCTCAACGAAGTCCACCCTCGCGGCGCCTCTGCTTAAGGCTTCAATGCCAAGCGCTCCGCTGCCGGCGTACAGGTCGAGCGCCCGGGCACCTTTCACCACTTCCACACCCAGAATTGAGAAGATGGCACCCCTAACCCTGTCCGAAGTTGGTCTGAGATCCGATCCTCTCGGCAGTCTGAACCTGCGCCCGCGGTGTTCGCCGCCCGTAATCCGCAGGGTCAACTAATTACCTCTAACCTAGCCCATACTTCAGCCGCTTCTCAATTCCTGCGTCAACACTAGCACGGTGAATTTCAGTCGATAAAGGACTTTTTCAGTCATTTTTTGAGAAAGTGTTCAGTTCAATGCTCAAACATAGCAGGAATGAACCACCTTCTGCGGCGCATTCTATATACCAATGTCCGTCTGCGCCTGCTAGAATTGATTAGGCCGTTTTGCATCTTGATACATCGTGATAGAATCGGCGCGCGCTAAGGAGGACACCCATGACCACCCCGGCCGCCACCGCCATCATATATCCCGATTCGGACGGTATGCCCTTGCCTGACGGAGAATTCCAATCACCGCTGTACGTCAACGCTGTCGGCACTCTCCGGGTTCATTTCAGAAATGTGAGCGGAGCCAGAGTCAACGGCGACAACTTCATATACTATGTCGAGGGCAACCCCCGCCGCTCGGTCGCTCCGGACTGCTACATCGCCCTAGACCTATCCGACGAAGCGATAGCGTCCATAGAGCGCCATAACACCTACCTGATGTGGGAGGTAGGCAAGGCGCCGGACTTCATATTGGAGATAGGCTCTCCAAGCACCGGGAGCAACGACTTAGGACCAAAGCGGGACTTGTACGCAAGTATCGGAGTGTTGGAGTACTGGCGGTATGACGCGACCGGCGGCGACTTCTACGGCGAACCGCTGGTGGGCGAGCGCTTGGTTGATGGCGAGTATCATAGGCTGGAGATGCGCGCAGAGGATGAAGACAGAGTCTGGGGACACAGCGACCTTCTGAACCTTGACCTGTGGTGGGATGACGGCGAGCTGCGGTTCTGGAACCCTGCGGCAGCGCAGTGGCTGCTGAC
>JAGGDZ010000058.1 GCA_024648655.1 Chloroflexota bacterium
CCTCCCCGGGCTGAAGCAGGCCGCCGACCCCGAATGCGCCCTAAAGTTAGTCAACAAGCATGTCCTGATGGTCGGAGCGCGGAGAATGCGCGTCGAGGTAGTCCGGTACCGGGCAGGCAATCGTGCCGTGTTGCGGCACCGCCTTGGCAGAATGGGGTTCTATGCACGAGTAAAGCGTCCTGCTACCCTATCTCCGTTTCTCAAGAGCTGGAAGATTGTCGCCCGGTCTAGTTTTGTGGCGCCTAGAATCGCGGGATATTGGGCTGATGGGGGCGTGGTATGGATGTCCGAGATCCCGGGAAAGAACCTGCGGATGCTCATTCGCAGGGGAATACAACCCGACCCCACTCCCCTTCTCCAGGGGCTGGAGACTCTATGGAGTCAACCAGAAGGTGTTACGCAAGGACAGCCATTTAACCTGTTGGGGGCATATCGACAAGCCAAACGGAGTTTTCTACACTTCGCCCGTGAGAATACCCCAGTTTCCACCAGCATAGAGGCGATCGCCAAGTCGCTGGATCCATTTGTTGAATCGTGGCGTCCGTTGGTAGTCGCACACAATGATTTCTACGACGACCAGCTCTTGGCACTTCCTGACGGAGGCGTGGCGCTGGTGGATTTGGAGGAAGCCGGTCCGGGTGATCCCATGCTTGATGTGGGTAACTTCGTAGCCCACCTTCGGTGGAGGTCTCGGTTCGGACTTCAGAGAGAGAACGACGCCACGGCTTCGTACCTGGATAAGTTCAGATCGGCCGCCCTTGAGCGGTTTGGCTGGGATGAGCGAGAGCTAAATCTACGAGAGGCAGTGTGCCTGTTCAGGCTATGCACAAACGCGGTCCGTCATCCGCAGGATGATTGGCGCGGCAAGTTGGAAGACGGACTCGCTCTAGTGAATGAAGTTCTGGAATGAAGCCTGTCTGGCGTTGCTCCTTACTCGGAAGTGTCCGACTCTATTCCTATTGTTGCTGACACGTGACCATAGCGCACCAAGCTTTCACCTTGTTACTCTGCGTAAATGGCGCTCTACAACCGACAGTTGGTCGCCGCCCTCAGCCGGATGCCGTTGGTCGATTCGACCGAGTTGGCGCTCATCGTGGGCGAGCCGACCGTCCACCGCCATCTGACAGACCTGCTGGCCGAGGACATCATGGCACGCGTAATCCGCGGCACCATCCACCTGCCGTCGAGCGGAAGATACTACCTGACTGCGAAGGGCATCAGCTTAGCCTGCTCCTGCTGCCTCTTCGGCAACCTGTCCGGTACGTTTATGACCTTGTGGTTCCAGCACCTCTGCTCCTTAGCATCCGGGCAGTTCATCCCACGCAATTATTAGAGTGTTGCTGTGCCGCATGTTAGAATAAATAGCAGCAGGAGGGGTCGCACAACATGAGCAGCAACTTCCGGGTGCGCTTCGCGCCCAGCCCAACAGGTGAGCCGCACGTTGGCAACATACGCACCGCAATCTTCGACTGGCTGCTGGCACAACGGCACGGCGGCGAGTTTATAGTGCGCGTCGAAGACACTGACCGCGCACGCGCAGTTGACGGTGCGGTCGATGTCATCATGGAAGCCCTGAAATGGCTTGGGCTGAACTGGGACGAAGGTCCTGACGTGGGTGGCAAGTACGCGCCTTACAGGCAGTCGGAGCGGCTTGAGTTGTATTCCAAACATGCTGAAATGCTCGTGCAATCCGGCTTCGCCTATAGGTGCTACTGTTCACCGGAGCGGCTGGATGCGGTGCGAAGCACACGCTCCAAGAAGCAGAACGCCACAGGCTATGACCGACGTTGCCGCAATCTGAGCCATGAGGAGCGTAGTCGCCTCGAATCTGAAATGGCGGCGAAAGGCGACTCGCCCGTCATAAGGTTCAAGATGCCGCTTGAAGGCACGACTACGGTGGACGACCTTGTACGCGGTGAGGTTACATTCGAGAACCGTCTCGTGGACGACTTCGTAATGCTGAAGTCGGACGGTTACCCCACATATCACCTCGCACACCTGATTGACGACCACGAGATGCATATTACGCACGTCTTGCGAGGCGAGGAATGGTTGCCTAGCGTGCCACGACACCTTCAGCTCTACGAGGCGCTAGATTGGCAGCCGCCTCAGTTCGCGCACTTGCCTATTATTCTCGCACCCGATCGATCTAAGCTCAGCAAGAGGCACGGCGCGACATCGCTCCTCGACTACCGCAAGATGGGCTACTTGCCCCATACGATGGTCAACTTCCTTACATTGCTCGGCTGGTCCCTCGATGACAAGACCGAACTGCTCTCGACGCAGGCTCTCATCGAGAACTTCTCCATCGAGCGTGTCTCAAAGTCGGGCGCGATATTCAACAACGACAAGTTGGACTGGATGAACGGCCACTACATCCGGGAAATGAGCGCCGACGAGCTAGCGGACGCTCTACTGGACTTCTGGTCAACTTTCCCGACGCCCGAAATTCCGAATTTGCCCTCGCGCGAACTTGCGCTGGAAATCGTGCCGCTTGTACAGGAGCGCCTGAAGACGCTTCGCGACGCCGCACCTCTGGTAGCCTTCCTGTTCAAGGAGCGCATAGAGTACGAAACCGACGACCTTATACAGCGCAGGATGGACGCTAATTCCACGCGGCGCTGCCTCAAAGCCGCGCACGACGGACTCGCCACGATTGACCCATTCGACGCCGGACCAGTCGAGGCTCTGCTGCGCGACATGGTGAAGGACCTCGACGTCAAGGCAGGCCAGCTCTTCGGCACGCTTCGCGTTGCGACCACAGGACAGCGCATTGCGCCTCCACTGTTTGAGTCTCTTGAAGTTCTGGGGCGCCAGCGGAGCCTCGATCTGATTGCGAAAGCACGCGACCGGCTATAAGCGCGAACCACAATCATTAACACAATCATTGAAATGACAGACAGGACGGCAAGATGGCGCTAAAAGAAACTCTCACCAACGACCTGAAAGATGCCATGCGTCAGCGGGACACAGTAAAGCGCGACACAATCCGCCTGCTGCTGTCTGCCATCGGCTATGAAGAAAAGGCAAGACGTACGGACGCACTTGACGACGACGACGTAACGCAGGTGCTCAGCAAGCAGGCGCAGCAGCGCCGCGACAGCATCGAAGCATATCAAAAGGGTCAGCGTCCCGACCTCGTCGCAAAGGAAGAAGCCGAGCTTGCCATCGTAGTCCAGTATCTACCGCAGCCTCTCAACGCAGATGAAATAAAGACAATCGTGCAATCCGCGATCGCTGATCTCAATGCTACCGGTCCACAGGACATGGGAAAGGTGATGGGCAGGGTTATGCCACAAGTGCGTGCCCGCGCAGACGGCAAGCAGGTTAGCGCGCTCGTCAACCAGACGTTGCGGAGTCTTTAGGGATGAAGTTCGGTGTGGTCGTGTTTCCCGGCACATGGAGCGATGTCGATTGTTTCGACGTCCTTAACGACATTTACCGCCAGCCTGTCGAATACATCTGGCACAAGGACACTGACTTGTCGCCTTACGATTGCATTATCCTTCCGGGCGGCTTCTCCTATGGAGACTACCTTCGCCCCGGCGCGATAGCCCGCTTCTCCCCGACGATGCAGGCAGTCACGAGTTTCGCGGCTGAAGGCAAACTGGTCATCGGCATCTGCAACGGCTTCCAGATACTTTGTGAGGCGGGTCTGCTGCCCGGTGTATTGCTGCCGAACGATCACCTGCAATTTCGCTGCCAGTGGACGACCCTGCGCGTGGAGAACGCGAATACCGCCTTCACGAGCGCGGCAGCAGTTGGCAAAACTCTGCGGATTCCAATATCGCACGGCGAGGGCAACTACTTCGCCGATCCTGCCGTCATTCAGCAACTTGAAGAACGGAATCGCGTGGTGTTCAGATACTGCGATTCGCAGGGCGTTGCTTCATCTGAGTCCAACCCGAACGGTTCGCTGCATAACATTGCCGGTATCATCAATGAGCAAGGCAATGTCCTAGGCATGATGCCCCATCCTGAGCGCTGCTGCGACGCACTTCTTGGCGGCGAAGACGGCAGGTTCATATTCCAGTCGATGATTGACGCACTGTCAGACGCAAGCTCCAGAAAGGTGTCTGCATAGTGCTCGGCGCAGCGCTCGCCCTGTCAGCCGCCCTGGGTTTCGGCGCAAGCGCAGTCTTCGTCCGCATGGGCATTCAATACGTTCGCCCAACCACTGGCACATTCATTTCGCTCCTCGTCGGAATCGCCATCACTCTCACACTCGCGCTCGTGTTCCATTTCGACGACATTCTGGCATTAAGCGGCATAGCCTTCGCTTGGTTTCTGCTCACCGGGACGCTCAATTTCCCGCTGGGACGCCTTCTCAATTTCACGAGTGTCGGCAAGCTCGGAGCAGCGCGCTCTGCGCCGATAGTCGGCGCGTCTCCGCTGTTCGCCGCGATACTGGGAGTGACTGTCGGCGGCGAAAGCATGAACCTGTTTATCTTTACGGGTACGCTCGCCATCATTGGCGGCATCGCCCTGATTGTGGGGCAGCGATGACGCTACTGGCAGGCATTCGGCGCGAGACGACACTTGGCTACGCCGCAGCGTTAGGTGCGGCGGCATGTTATGGCACGTTAGCTGTCTTGGGTCGCAAAATTGCCACCGACATAGCGCCGCCACTAGTCGCCAATTCGTTTTCGATGATCCTCGGAACGATGGTGCTGACTCTTGTCTTTCAGAGCCATATTCGTAGGGACTTCAAAGTACGCCCGCAAAAGAGAGGCTGGTTCTACGTCGCCCTTGCCGGCTGCGCCTCAACTTGGGGTGTAACCTGCTGGTTTCTGGCTCTTGGCGAAGCCCCTGCGATACTTGTCGCGCCGCTCGCGGCAGTGCATCCTCTCTTCACGGTCTTGCTGGCTCTGGTATTCTTGCGGGGCGTGGAACGAGTAACCGCGCGAACAGTACTGGGGACGCTGTTCGTCATCGGCGGCGTCATACTGATCACATTTGGCATACAGTAAATTATGGATGGGGTAGCGCCATGGAAGTTTCAAAGCAAGCTCTGGACGAACTTGCGCTAACTGAAGCTGAATACGAGGCAATCGTGGAACGGCTGGGAAGAGAACCGAACCATCTCGAACTCGGCCTGTTCGGTTCCCTGTGGAGCGAGCACTGCGGATACAAGCACTCCAAGCCCCTGCTGCGCCTGCTTCCCAGCGACAGCCCTCGCCTGCTCGTAACACCGGGCAGCGAAAACGCGGGCGTCGTGGATATCGGGGACGGGCTTGCGATTGTTATGAAAATTGAGTCGCACAACCATCCGTCAGCCATTGAGCCGTACCAAGGCGCAGCCACCGGCGTGGGTGGCATAGTCCGAGACATATTTGCGATGGGCGCGCGGCCCATCGCCCTTATGAACTCGCTGCGATTCGGCTCCCTAGACGATCCGCGAAACCGATACTTACTGGGCGGAGTAGTCGCGGGCATATCGGGATACGGCAACTGCATCGGCATACCGAATGTCGGCGGCGAAGTGTGCTTTTCAGATTCATATGCGGGAAACCCACTTGTCAACGCTATGTGCGTCGGAATTCTGTCCACCGATGAACTCGTCCGCGCAACCACCGACGGGCAAGGCAATGTCTTGATGCTTGTCGGCTCAGACACCGGACGCGACGGCATTCATGGCGCGTCCGGCCTTGCTTCCCGCGCATTCGAGGAAGAGCGCGAACTCCGCCCAACGGTGCAAGTTGGTAATCCGTTCATGGAGAAGTCGTTGATCGAGGCGTGTCTCGAAATTGCAAAGACAGACCACATTATCGGCATTCAAGACCTAGGCGCGGCGGGCTTGACCAGCGCATCGGTCGAAGCCGCATCCAACGGCAACAGCGGACTAGAAATCGACGTGTCCCTGGTGCCGCGCGGTGAAACGGAAATGACTCCCTACGAAATAATGCTCTCGGAATCTCAGGAGCGCATGCTGGTTATCGTCAAGCCCGGACACGAAGACGATGTGAAGGCAGTTTTTGACAAGTGGGACTTGCAATCAACCGTCATCGGCAGGTCAACGGACGACGGCCTGGCGCGCATATTCGATGGTGGCAAGTTACAGGGCGCACCGCCAGTCGGCACGCTCACAGACGCGCCGCAATACCGCTTGCAGGGCATCAAGGCGCAATGGCTCACCGAACTGCAAGAGCACGACTTGACCACCCTGCCCCTCCCCGACCGGTCGCCTGCCGATGTACTGCTGCGCCTGCTTGCATCCCCGAACATCGCCAGCAAGGAATGGGTCTATCGCCAGTACGACCACCAGGTTCAGACGAACACAGTCGCGCCGCCGGGCGCTGACGCCGCCGTTTTGCGCGTCAAAGGTACTCGTAAAGGGCTTGCCCTGTCCACCGACGGCAACGGCAGGTTGTGCTACCTCGATCCTTTCATAGGCGGCATGATTGCCGTGGCAGAGGCATGCCGTAACGTGTCCTGTACGGGAGCGGAGCCAATAGCTTTGACCGACTGCCTGAATTTCGGCAACCCCGAAAAACCGGAGACATACTACCAGCTTGAACAATGCATCTTGGGTATGGCAGAAGCATGTCGCGTGTTAGATGTTCCGGTCATAAGCGGCAACGTCAGCCTCTACAACGAGACTCAGGGCGAGGGCATCTACCCTACACCTATCATCGGCTGCCTGGGACTGCTTGAAGACGTGCAGATGAACATAGGCATTGGCTTTCAGCAGTCCGGCGACTTAATCGTGCTGCTGGGCGCAGCGCAACCGAGCGACGAAATATCCACGTTAGCCGGTAGCGAATACCTTGAAGTGGTACATGGGCTAGTAGCAGGCAGTCCTGCGCTCAACACCAATGCGGAAGCGGCGTTGCAGCGAGCCTGCCGGCGTCTCGCGACTGAAGGCGTCATCGAATCGGCGCACGACTGCTCCGACGGCGGCTTGGCAGTTGCGCTTGCCGAGTCCTGCATCGCAGGCGGGCTAGGCGTGAAGTGCGGCGCAGACTCGGCACTGAGCGCGAAACTCGCCGCGCAAGGCGCTCGCTGGGACACTATTCTGTTCGGGGAAGCACAATCTCGCATTGTAGTCTCACTACCACCGGAGCGACTGAGTGCGCTTGAAGACATCTGCAGCACTGAGGGTGTGAGCTGGTGCGAGTTGGGCACAGCCTCGG
>JAGGDZ010000290.1 GCA_024648655.1 Chloroflexota bacterium
GCCGCCCCGGCGGCATCTCGTCTATCGTGGACAGTTCGAGGTCTCCCAGCATCGTCAGCCGCACTGAGCGCGGAATCGGCGTCGCGGACATAGCGAGCATGTGAGGCGTGCCGCCCCTATGCCGCAAGTTCATCCGCTGCATCACGCCAAACCTATGCTGCTCATCGACCACCACCAGCGCAAGTTTGGGGATGTCAACCGACTCTTGTATCAGCGCCTGCGTCCCGATGACTATATCGACTTCTCCTTCAGCGATGCGCCTGTGCATTTCGTCCTTCGCGCGCTTGGACAGGCTGCCGGTCAGCAGACAGACCCTGATTTCCCCGCCGTCGGTAGGCAGCGCGGCAGTGAAGTACGATCCCGACATCAAATCCACTTCTGCCGCGCCCAGTAAATTGGACACGGTCAAGAAGTGCTGCTCTGACAGTATTTCGGTAGGCGCCATCAGCGCGCCTTGATATCCGTTCATCACGGCAAGCAGCAGCGCAGCCGTCGCCACGACCGTCTTGCCGCTTCCTACATCACCCTGCAAGAGGCGGCTCATAGGTATCTCGCGCCTCAAATCCGCAAGTATCTCGTTCAGCGAGCGTGCCTGCGCGTTCGTCAGGGAATACGGAAGCGAGTCTAGAAACGCATTGAGCTGGCCGCCCTCCGACCGCAACTGCACCGCACCGCCGGAGGACTGCCATTCAATCCTTCGTCGCGCCACCAAGAGCTGAAGCATCAGCAATTCATCGAATGCAATTCGCCGCCGCGCCGGTTCCACCTGCTCCGGAGTATCCGGATAATGTAGTTGCCGGATTGCATCTTGCAGACCCGGAAGATTGTACAGCCGAAGTGTATCCCCCGACAGGTACTCCCTAATCTGTCTCGCCACCGCATCCAGCGCCTGCTTGACGGCTCGCCGCACCGTGCGCTGGTAAAGCCCCTCTGTAAGCGGGTATATCGGCACGAGCCGGCCTGCATGCATCTGCTCGTCGTGATTATCCACGAAATCGTACTCCGGAGACTGGAACACAATCCGTCCGCGATACACCTTTGCTTCACCGCTAATGACGATACTCGCACCCGGCTTTAGCGTCCTGACAAGATAGCCCTGGTTAAACCAGATTACTCTGATATTGCCCGTGTCGTCACCCAGAATCGCCTGGGCATTCTTCATCCGACCGCGTCCCGTCTCCGATACTTCCCAGATAGTTGCCCGCACCGTCTGCGTCTCTCCCGGCACGACCTGTGAAATTTTTCTTACGTCCGTAAAGTCATCGTGCCTGTGCGGGAAATGGTAAATCAGGTCTTCGACCGTATAGATTCCAAGACCGTTCAGCCTCGACTTGGTGCGGGAGTTCACGCTTCCAAGCAGTGAGACATCATCCCTCAGGCGTATGGGCGCTGTGCTCGTCTCGGATTTTCGGCCCGCAGCCCTCCTGCGGTTCGATTCGCGCTGCCTTAGCTGGCTGGAGGTCTGCGGTTCCGCGCTCGAGTTTGCCGGGTTTCGCGCCACATTGACGGCGACAGTGGATACAGGCTCGCGTTCTCTTGAGAGGATAGGCGCGCGAGTTTCTGAGGGGGTACGTGGAGGTGTGCCGACTCTTGCGAGGATCGCATCGACCCACCGGCGGCGCTGCTCCGTGTTCATTTCGGCGTAGCTGCGCGACAAGTCGGCTATCGGTTGCAACTCGTCTCGCCACCGCTGCATAAAGGCGTCAAGTCCGCCTATAACGGCACGATCACGGAAACCCTGCCGCCGTTCGAGGTGCAGGATATTGGCGATTGTCCGCATCTTATCGTTGCTGCTCAAGCTGGTCATGCACAAATTGTAGCGCACATTCACGGCACACGAAACGCAGCGGCAATCGACAAACTACGAACAATGACCATCTGAATTGCGAACTAAGCTGCCCTTTATGCCCGCAGCAGCGAAATCCCGATTGCCGATGGTCCGGTATATGTGCCGACAGCGGGACCTATCTGCGCGATCAGCGGCTCTTTGCCTTCGGGCAGCAGCGACTTGAGCTGATCTGCGAATGCGCGCGCCTCGTCCGGAGTCGTTGTGTAGTTGACGCAGAGTTCAGCCAGTGGCGCGAACTCCTCGGTTACACGCCGAAGTCGCGCCATGCCCTTCCTGTGGCTCCGCTCCTTACCAAGTTCGTCAACAATTCCGTCCCTCAAGATTATCATCGGCTTGATATTCAACAGCGTTGCCAGCATCGCCCTTGCCTTGCCTATCCTGCCGCCCTTCTGCAAGTATTCCAGGGTGTCCAGCAGCACGTAGCTTTCGCACCGTCCTACGGCGTCTTCCGCGGCACGTACAACTTGCTGCACGTCGCCGCCGTCGCGGGCTGCCACCGCCGCCGCAATCGCCACAAGGCCGGTCCCCATCCCCGCCTGCATGGAGTCCACCACATCGACAGTGCAATCTATATTGGCTTCATTTCCACCCGACCGCGCCGAGTTGACGGTGCCGCTCAGCGCTCCCGAGACGTGCACGGACACAATGCCGTCAGCGCCCTCGGCAATAGATTCATACAGCTCTCTGAATTCACCCGGGGACGCCTGCGAAGTGGTTGGCAGCGTAGGACTGCTGGCGACTCGCCGGTAGAACTCATCACCGGTTATGTCAACGCCGCCTCGTAGTTCTTCGGTGCCAAAAATGATCTTCTGCGGAATGACGCTGATACCGTACTGCTCCGCGACTTGGCGCGGCATATC
>JAGGDZ010000055.1 GCA_024648655.1 Chloroflexota bacterium
CGGCTGAGGCCGGATGCCGCCGGCGAGTGGGTCCAGTGGTCGGACGTGGCCGACGCCGACGCCTCGACCGCCAGCGCCAGGTTGGTGCTGGTGTTCCTGACCGAGGAGACGAACTACCAGCTGCAGCTGAGGGCCGTGGATGACGATGGGCCGGGCGCAGCCAACGAGGTGTCCTTCACCACGCCCAAGAGCGGCGCCCTCCCCCGGGTCACCCCAGACTAGCGTACCGCTTACTCCGATGAGGGCGAAGCCACGCCCAGTAAGGGCCGAGCGCGGCTTGCTGGTGACAACGCGGTCTCCCGATGAGGGTTCACGACGCCTGGCCGCTCGGAAAGCAATCCGCAAAGTACGAGGATGAGCAAGCCATCAAGGTTATCAATAGGACCAGTCGTATAATTGATTTCAGTAGTACCTGATCCAATATGCCAGTATGGATCGTGCATTAACCGTCTCATGTAACCGTGGTAGCCGTCTGAGCGGTCCTCGGCATCATTCTACTAGGTCACCTCATAATTAGTCATCTCCTCGTCGTCCACCATGACCTTCATTATGACAACAGTCACGTAGCTGACGTCAGGCGAGTCGCCCGGGTCCACTGCGTCCGTCTCCTCCTGGGCCCAGACGTCTCCAACGACTAGGAACAACAGGACGATTACCATCACTGAGGCGCATCCCGGCAAAGCCATACTTGGGATTCGTCTCATCGTCAGCATGTTCAACACCTCTCATTCCCTCCCAGCAGTCTGACTTTCAACTTTGCCGACTGCGCTGTCGCGCGACGGCATACCCACAGGCGAACGCCTGGGTGAGTTCTTCTTTGGTGACGACAGGTTATTACGATCGAGGGGGGCAATTGTCGGCCACACCGCCTTCTCTTCTACTTGATAATACAGAAGAGGGAAACGGTATTTTCGACTCACGCATACCCGTTTGGTGGCGCCGGACGGCGCAGAGACGGTCGATGCCTAGACGAATCACGCTGACGGCGCTGCATGTGTACACGGTCTTTACTCGGGACGCCCGTTTCTGCATGAAAAGCGCAGTTAACGAGTTCAAAACGGCATCATGAACCTATATCTGCGTCTCCAATGTTGCTAGAATGTATCACCATGGTCTGACGGAACGGACTGCCAAGGCGGGCTACCAAGACGGACTGCCAAGGCGGGCAGCCAGTTGGCGCTTTCACAGCAGCCGCCCCACACGATGGAGAGTTCGCAATGACGGTTCTCAGCGATCGCACAATCAAGATGATGCTGGCGGAGAGAAAAATTGTCGTCGAGCCACTCGGCGAGGGATGCATACAGCCTGCCAGCGTGGATGTGCATCTGGACAAGCGCATCCTTGTGTTTCGCAACTCGCGCCGACCATTCATCGATGTGCGCCAGGACCTGAGCGACCTGACAGAAATGGAGGAGATCGGCGAGCAACCTTTCATCCTGCATCCCGGAGAGTTCGTGCTGGGCAGCACGCTTGAGACCATCGAGATTCCCGAAGACCTTGTCGCTAGATTGGAAGGCAAGAGTTCGCTGGGCCGAATCGGATTGCTAATCCACTCCACGGCAGGGTATGTCGATCCGGGCTGGAAGGGGCGCCTGACGCTGGAACTTAGCAATGTGGCGAATCTGCCGGTTACACTGTATCACGGCATGAAGATAGGGCAGATTTCCTTCTTGCAACTGTCAACGCCTGCGGACATTCCCTACGGTTCGCCGGAGTTGGGCAGCAAGTATCAGGGACAGACCGTCCCGACCGCCAGCAGAGCATTCCGTGATTTCAAGACGGTGGAGCAAGATGGTGGAGAATGAGAGATGATCGCACCCTTTCCTTCGGCAATATCAGGACAGACTCTAGCCCTTCCTTTTTATCAGGGAAGGGACAATCGGACCAAGGGTTAGCGGACTTATGCAGCACATGGAGCGCGCGCTTGCACTGGGATGGCGCGCGCTGGGCACGACCAGCCCCAACCCCGCCGTGGGCTGCGTCATAGTGCGCGACGGCGAGACTGTCAGCGAGGGCTGGACGCAGCCTCCGGGTCAGGAGCATGCGGAAGCGGCGGCATTGCGGCAGGCGGGCGCAGCCGCGCGCGGCGCGACGCTATACACCACACTTGAGCCGTGCAATCACTACGGGCGCACTCCACCCTGCTCAGAGGCGATCATCGCGGCAGGCATATCGGAAGTTCATGTCGCCGTGCGAGACCCGAACTCGAATGTCGCAGGAGGCGGAATTGAGCGGCTTTACGATGCAGGCATTCGCGCACGCATCGGGGAATGCGCCGATGAAGCGGGGCGTCTTATAGAGGCGTTCGCCAAGCACAGCAGTACGCGTATGCCGTTTGTGACTGCCAAGTACGCGATGAGCCTTGACGGGAAGATTGCCGCCCGCTCCGGCGATTCCAAGTGGATCAGCGGCGAGGAGTCGCGCCGGTACGCTCACCTGCTGAGGGCGCGGTCGGACGCTATCATGGTGGGCATCAATACTGTGCTCGCGGACGACCCGCAACTGACGGCGCGAGACGCCGAGGGCAACGCGAACGCGCGACAGCCGCTGCGCGTGGCGCTGGACAGCCGCGGCAGGATGCCGCAGGACGCGCAGATGCTGAACGCGCCAGGCGATACGCTCATAGCCGTTGCCGATGATTATGAAGGGGCGGCTTGCGTCGGGGCGGAGACCATCAGGCTGCCTTCCGGCAGAGGTGGCGTTGACTTGTACGCTCTGCTGGTCGCGCTGGGTGATCGGGATGTTACGAGCGTGCTTGTGGAGGGCGGCGGCGCGACTATCGGAGCGCTGTTCGATATGAACCTCGTTGACAAGGTTGTCGCTTTCGTCGCACCCGTTATAATAGGCGGGGATGATGCCGTATCGCCGGTTGGCGGCATCGGCAGCGCAGGTATGAAAGAGGCGCTGCGCCTGAAGAACGTTGAGGTGATGCGCTTTGGTAGAGATGTGGCGGTCATCGGGTACGTAAACGAGGTACCTGAACGGGGTACCTAAACGGGGTACCTAAACGCAGAAGCGGCGTAGCAGCAGGGAGTGAAGGCGATGTTCACTGGGATAGTTGAGGAGGTCGGCTCCGTGAAGGCGGTAGAGGAAGGTGGGCTGGTCATCGGCGCGTCGGCGGTTCTGAGCGATGTCAAAGTCGGAGACAGCATCGCCGTCAACGGCGCCTGCCTCACGGTCACCGCTTACGACGAGTCCGGCTTCAGCGTGGACGTAGTGCCTGAGACGCTGCGCCGAACGAATCTGGGGGAACTTGCTTCCGGGGCGCCGGTCAACCTCGAACGCTCTATGCCCGCCTATGGACGCTTCGGCGGGCACATGGTGCAGGGGCACATTGACGGCACTGCCGACATACGATCCATCGAGAGTGAGGGCGACGCCCTGACGGTCATTTTCGATGCGCCGCCTTCGATTATGCGCTATGTGGTCGAAAAGGGGTTCATCGCTGTGGACGGGGCAAGCCTCACCATTGTAAACTGTGATAACTTTTCTTTCAGCGTGTCCTTAATTCCGCACACGCAGGATAATACGATCTTCAAGACCAAGAGCGCCGGAGATAGCGTAAACTTGGAAGTTGACATCACGGCTAAGTATGTTGAACGGCTCACTATGGCAGGTCGCGCGCCGGTGGACACGGCCGACGAGCTTTAGCAAGACGATGCAGGAGGCAGGTAATGCCGCTGTCCAGCATTGACGACGCAATAAGGGACATTCGATCCGGCAAGATTATCATTATCGTGGACGACGAGGACCGCGAGAATGAGGGCGATCTTGCAATGGCGGCGGAGCTGATCACGCCGGAGGCGGTCAACTTCATGGCCACGGAGGGGCGAGGACTTATCTGCGCGCCTATGATGTCACAGCGCCTCGACCATCTCCGCATTCCTATGATGGTGTATGAGAACACCGCGCGCCTCAGCACTGCATTCACCGTATCGGTCGATGTGCTGGACGGCGCTACCACGGGCATATCTGCGCACGACCGCGCCGCCACGATTAAAGCGCTCATTGACCCGAAGACTAGACCTGAAGACCTGGCACGACCCGGCCACATTTTCCCACTTCGATACATGGAGGGCGGCGTCCTGAAGCGCGCGGGGCAGACGGAGGCAGCCGTTGACCTGGCGCGGCTTGCAGGCTTGCAGCCTGCGGGGGTCATCTGCGAAATTATGGCGGACGACGGCTCTATGGCGCGCATGCCGCAACTGGAGGTGTTCGCAGAGAAGCACGACTTGAAGATTGTCAGTGTGGCGGACATCATCGCTTATCGCAGAGAGCACGAGCGGCTTATCGAGCGGGTGGCAGAGGCGAGAGTGCCAACGCCGTACGGCGAGTTCACCGCCGTTTCCTACAGAAGCCTCGTCGATAGGGACGAGCACGTTGCCTTGGTAAAGGGAATCATCAGAGAAAACGAGGCTACTCTTGTGCGGGTGCATAGCGAGTGCCTCACCGGGGACGTGTTTTCCAGCAGGCGGTGCGACTGTGGCGACCAGAGGGATCTCGCGCTGCAAGCCATCAGCAAAGAGGATTCCGGTGTGTTCCTGTACATGCGGCAGGAGGGGCGCGGCATCGGAATACACAACAAGCTGAAGGCGTATGCACTGCAGGACGAGGGACTGGACACGGTGGACGCGAATATCAAACTAGGCTTCGACCCGGACCCGCGACAGTATGGCGTGGGCGCGCAGATTCTGGTTGACTTGGGGGTCAGGAGGATGCGCTTCCTGACCAACAACCCAAAGAAGCGCGTGGGCATTGAGAGCTTTGGGCTGGAACTTGTCGAAGAGGTGCCTCTCATCGCACCGGTGAACCAAGAGAACCGTCGGTATCTGCAGACGAAGGTGCAGCGCATGGGCCACACACTGGATATTGACTTTGCGGCAGGGGAACACCAATGAGCGTAGAAATTCAGGGCGGAACGAACGGCGAAGGGCTGCGCATTGCCATTGTCGTCGCGAACTTCAACGACTTTATCACTGCCAGGCTTCTTGACGGCGCAAGGGCGGCACTGGCGCGAAACGGCGTAAGAGACGATGACGTGACCGTAGTGTCCGTACCAGGATCTTTCGAGCTGCCTCTTGTGACCAAGAAAATGGCTGAGGCCAAACACCACGAT
>JAGGDZ010000141.1 GCA_024648655.1 Chloroflexota bacterium
CGTCGTCTCCCACGGTTACAATTGCCGTTAGGTTGTCCGTATGCGCCTTCAAGCCCCGAAGCAGTACCGAAAGTCCCGTGCCTCCTCCAATCGCAACTATTCTCGGTCCTCTGGCAAGGGAGCGCCGAGTATATATCGTATTGGCGATGCTATCGATTGAGGGGGAGTCCAGAATCAATGGTCCTACGGAACGATAGAGTCCAAACAATGCCAGATATATGACCAATCCACCGCCGCATAGCAGCAGGATTCCTTCAAGATACATCGGAAGCAGATCAGGCGGACGCAGAGTAATCAACTCTATGAACACATAAGCCAACCCAAGAAGACACAGGAACATTCCCAGTGCGCCGAGCAACATCCAGCGCTTGAGTCCAATACCGGGAGTGGCGAGTTTAAGGATATCCAACCACGAGCTATCCCGCCCATGACCATTAGTGGAATATGCGCTTCCGTTGCGCTGGAAGGACCCGTTCATTCGGACTGCCTGAGTGCGTCAAGTCTTTCCTTGAGAAGCTGAGTCGCCATCGGAGGATTCGCTTTGCCTCTAGTTATCCTCATTACTTGCCCGACGAGGAACCGCACAGCCTGTTCCTTACCTTCCAGATATTCGGATACCGGTTTAGGATTCGAGGCGATTGCCTCATCTACGGCATTGCCAAGCTTATCGACATCGTTGATCTGCACCAGGCCTTGCCTTTCGGCAATCTCAGCGGGGGGCTTGCCACTGACGAACATTTCCTCGAAGACGGTCTTCGCCATGCTAGTGCTGAGGGTTCCCTCGGAGACCAAGGCAAGCAGTTCAACAAAGCCTTGGGGCGTAATCTTAATTTCAGAAATCTCTCTGCCGGTCTCGTTAAGCAGCCTTCCAAGCTCGACTAGCATCCAGTTGCTGACCTGCTTGGCTAGCTGCTCTAGGGCATCCCCGGAAGCCTCACTAAGGCTAACGACCGACTCAAAGTAGTCGGCAGTGGCTTTGACAATGGTTAGGAGATTGGCATCGTACTCAGGTAGTCCGTATTCATGCATGAAGCGTTGCTTGCGAGCGGCCGGCAGCTCAGGCAAAACGCGGAGCACGTCCTGCACCCAGCCTTGCTCAATGACCAGTGGCGGGAGGTCCGGCTCGGGGAAGTATCGATAGTCGTGAGCGTATTCCTTGGTGCGCTGCGTAAAGGTCAAACCCGCGCTCTCATCCCAGCCCCTGGTCTCCTGCACGATTTCTTCGCCTTCGTTGACAGCTCGCACCTGACGCTCTGCTTCGTGCTGCAGCGCCCTATGCACCGAGCGGAAGCTGTTCATATTTTTGATCTCAACCTTCGCGCCAAATTCCGGGCTGCCGAGCGGACGAACGCTAATGTTAGCATCACAGCGAAAGTTGCCTTCTTCCATGTTCGCGCTGCTAACGCCTATATAGCGCAGGATAGATTGCAGTTGGGTCAGGTAGCTCCGCGCTTCGTCGGGGCTGCGCATGTCCGGCTCGCTCACGATTTCCATGAGTGGCACGCCGGCTCGATTGATGTCCAGAAGGCTATAGTTATCACCGAATTCGTCGGTTCTGTGAAACAGCTTTGCTACATCCTCTTCCAGATGAACGCGGGTAACGCCAATGGGCTTTATGCCCGTCTCAGTCTCTATCTCAAGGCGTCCGCCATAAGCGATGGGCTGGTCGTATTGAGAAATCTGGTAACCTTTCATCAGGTCGGGATACGGATAGTTCTTGCGGTCGAACTTCGTGAAGCCTGATATGTTGCAGCCAAGCGCAAGCCCGGTGCGTATCACATAGTCCACGGCTTTACGATTCATGACGGGGAGCGCGCCGGGTAGCCCCAGACACACCGCGCAGACCGTTGTGTTGGGAGGGGCATCCTGATACGCAGCGCTGCACGCACAGAACATCTTGCTCTCGGTCAGAAGTTGCGAATGCACTTCCAGTCCGATCACTACTTCGTACTCAGCAGCTACCTGCGAAACGCTTGTCAACTGTCTGTCCTTACCATAATAGTTTTTGTACTTGAGCATTAGTATAGAAAATCACAAGGTGAAACACAACTTGTGAATGCGAACAGTCTCACCTCTGCAAGTGCTGTAGGTGTATGGACTGGGAAGCAATAGATTGCAAGTTCGTCTTGAAAACTGCGATAATGTGTGCAGTAGGGGCGATCTCCGCGCATACGCCCCACAGCATTGAACATGCGCGCCGGCATGAACTTAGTGAGATGGCGAATGACAACCAGCACAAGCGCTATGGATATTGTTGACCGCAAGGTCCTGAACATAATCCAGACCCGGTTTCCGCTCGTGGAAATGCCATTTAAGGCGGTCGCCGACGAGATTGGCATAGACGAAGGTGAAGTTTTAGAGCGCATCGGCGATCTGAAGCGCAAGAATGTGGTGCGACAAATTAGCGCGATTTTCGATACGAGGCGTCTTGGTTACAAGACGACGCTGGTTGCAATGCGGTTGCCTGCAGATGAACTGGACGCGGCGGCGCAAGTCATCAACGAACACCCAGGCGTCAGTCACAACTATGCTCGTAACGGTCACTTCAATCTCTGGTTTACCGTAGCGGTTCCGCCTTATGAAGACCTTGCCGACACGGTGGAAGACATGGCAGCCAGGACCGGCGCTGAATCGTACCGCCTGATGCCCACTATCAAGTTCTTCAAAATTGGCGTCAACTTCGACATGGTGAAGGAAGAAGGCGCCGCAAAGAAGTATTACAGCCCTGACGGATACGACCGCTCCGGCGCGATTGCCAAAGACTGGAACAAGGCGATGCCCGTTTCGGACTTTGAGATTGAGGTCATCCGCGAGTTACAAGAGGACGTGGAACTTACAGCTCGTCCCTTCAGTCCGATGGCGGAGCGTCTAGGCATCTCCCTGCAAGAGTTGTTCGACATAGCCGATTCATTCCAAGAGCGCGGCCTGATGAGACGCTTCAGCGCAGTGCTGCACCATCGGCGCGCCGGCTTCAGATCAAATGCCATGGCAGTATGGAAGGTGCCCTCCGAGCGAGCCGTGGAAGTGGGCAACATCATGGCGCAATCGCGCTGGGTGACGCACTGCTACGAGCGCCCAACTTTCCCCGACTGGCCCTACACGCACTTTACTATGATTCACGCCACATCAGATGAAACTTGTGAAGATGTCGCGGCCGGAATCTCTGAAGCCACGGGAATTACCGAGTACCAACTACTGTACAGTACGCGCGAGTATAAGAAGACGCGCGTGAGGTACTTTGTGTAGAAAAACCATGCTGGGGCGGAGGCTCCGTTCGTTTAAGCGCAAGAGAAAGAGAATAGGGAAGGAACTTAATGCCCGCTTACTATCCGGCATTCATAGATGTGAAGAACAGGTGCTGCGTCGTTATCGGCGGAGGCAACATCGGCGAGGAGAAGGTAGTCAAGCTGTTGGACTGCCACGCAGATGTGGTGGTAATCAGTCCTGAGGTCAACGAGGGAGTTCGCAGCCTCGCGGACGACGGCAAAGTAGTGTGGCACAAGCGCGAATACCAAGCCGGCGATCTGAAGGATGCCTTTATCGCAATCGCAGCTACTGACGACAACGGTGTGAACCGTGCCATCGCGAAAGAGGCGGACGAACGCAATGTGCTTCTAAATGTCGTTGACGTCACCCACCTGTGCACTTTTATCGCACCTTCGGTTGCCATTCGCGGCGATGTAACCGTTGCCGCATCGACCGGTGGGGCAAGTCCAGCCCTCGCGCGTAAGTTCCGCGAACTACTCGATGGCAGCCCCATAGAATCGAGCCACCCGCTTATGGACTACGCCGAACTCACCCCACTTCTTGCGGATGCCCGTGCGGAGATTCGGGGCAAGGGCATCACCCTAGTAACCGACCACTGGCAAGCCTGCATCACGGACAGCCTTTTGGAGACGGTGCTGGACGGGGGATACGACGCAGCCCGCGCCACGCTCATTGGAGACCTGATGAAAGGGGTAGGCTGCGACTGCGAGCCTGGCGTCTGCAAGATGTGGGAAGAGAAGAAAGCTCTCGCCTACACTGACGCGGGCGCAAGTTCCTGACTCAGTCCGGTGGCTGGTACAAGACGAGTCGTCATCGGCTCGCGGTCAAGTTCCCTATCGCAGGCGCAGACCAACGAGGTTGTGCGTCTGCTCAGCCAATCGCACCCCTCGCTCAACATCGATGTAGTCTCTCTGTCCACTCGCGGCGACAGGAACAAGGCTGCTCCACTGCTCAGCATGGAGCGCGGCATGTTCGTAAAAGAAATCGAACTTGCGCTGCTAAGCGGGGAAATTGACATCGCGGTCCACAGCGCCAAAGACATGCCAGCCACACTTCCGGCAGGCCTTACCATCGCAGCCTTTCCCAAGAGAGAGGACGCGCGTGACGTACTGGTCAACCGTTGGAACGCGCCGTTGAGCAAATTGCCTTCCGGCGCCCGTCTGGGAACTAGCAGCCCTAGGCGTACGGCGCAAATAAAGGCAGCGCGCTCCGACTTAGAAGTAGTGCCCATCAGGGGCAATGTGGATACACGCTTGCAGAAGGCGGCAAGCGATGACTATGATGGCGCGGTACTTGCGGCAGCAGGGATATTGCGCCTCGGAAGGCATTCGGAAATTAGCGCGTATCTATCTCCACACGAATGTGTTCCGGATGTAGGGCAAGGTGCCCTCGCGGTTCAGGTACGAGAGTCTGACGGCGAGACGATTAACTTTGTTCGGGCAATCGATCATGCTCCAACAAGCGTCGCAGTCCGTGCAGAGCGCGCATTTCTGGTGGCGATGGGTGGAGGCTGCACTATGCCTACTGCGGCATACGCGGAAATTAAAGACGACACACTGCACCTCCTGGGGATGGTCGCAAGGCCCGATGGCAGCGAAATCTACCGTGTTTCAGAGTCTTATGACTGCTCCAATCCTGAAGAAGCGGGCAAATCCATTGCGGCTCTGCTGCTAGAAGCCGGTGGAGCGCGCATCATGGAGACAATATGAGCGAAGGCATAGTCTGGCTCGTCGGCGCGGGACCCGGCGACCCTAATCTTATCAGCGTTAAGGGTTTGCGCCTGATTCAATCTGCTGACGCCATCGTCTTTGACAGACTCGTGAACAAGCGCCTGCTGGATAATGCCCGTGAAGGCGCCGAGCTGATCGATGTGGGCAAGATTCCCGGTAAGCGAATAAACCGACAAGAGGACATCAACAGCTTAATCGTCGGACTTGGACACGCAGGAAAGAAGGTCGTGCGGCTAAAGGGAGGGGACCCGTTCGTGTTCGGGCGCGGCGGGGAAGAAGCCGAGGCGCTAGTAGAAGCAGGGGTGGCTTTCGAGGTAGTCCCGGGCATTACTTCTGCAATAGCTGCGCCGGCGTATGCAGGAATCCCGCTCACTCATCGCAAGCTCGCATCCTCATTCACAGTCGTAACTGGCAGCGAGGATCCCACGAAGCCCGACACGTCCGTTGACTGGGAAGTTCTGGCAAATTGCGGCGATACACTCGCAATACTGATGGGCCAAAGCAACTTACGGTCGATAGCAGACGCTCTGATGAAATATGGCCGCTCCCCGGAAACACCAGTCGCCCTCATACAGTGGGGAACGGAGCCATACCAGCGCACTCTCGTAGGAGTGCTCTCAGACATTGCGGACAGCGCCGCCGCTGCTGGAATAGGCGCGCCCGCCGTAACAGTCATAGGAGACGTCGTGCGGCTGCGTGAAGCGATTCGATGGTTTGACAGCCGACCACTCTTCGGAAAACGAGTGCTGGTTACACGCACACGCACACAGGCGAGCGCCCTTTCCGACATGCTGACGCAGCGGGGAGCGCAGCCCTTCGAGCTGCCTACAATCGAGATTCAACCAATGGACGACTACGCCAAACTCAACGGAGCGCTGAAGAATATCTCTACCTATGACTGGATGGTTTTCAGCAGTGCGAACGCAGTCGATGTCGTGTTCGACAGGCTTAGAGCGCTCCGGCTGGACGCAAGGGTATTGCATGGCGTTAAGATCGCCGCGATTGGTCCCGCCACACGTCGGAGACTCCTCCGTCAAGGGATCATCGCGGACTTCATGCCTACATCCTTCGTCGCGGAGGCGGCGGTCAGCGAGCTAGGCGGTCTGGGAATGAATGGCATGCGCGTGCTGCTTCCACAAGCCGAGATAGCCCGCGACGTGCTGCGGCAGGGCATTACCGAGTTTGGCGCAGGCGTGGATGCTATATCCGTCTATCGCACCGTAACGCCGAAAGACACTGCCGAGAGACTTCAGGATGTACTCGCGGAGGGTATCGACATAGCCACATTCACAAGTTCGTCCACCGTGGGCAATCTGGTGGAGCTTCTCGAAGATAACACGAGCGCTCTCAAAGATGCTACCATTGCGTGCATAGGTCCCATAACGGCGGAACGCGCTGCCGAGTTGGGATTGAGTGCCGACATTGTTGCAACGGAGCACACTATCGCCGGACTGATAGAGGCAGTGGAGTCATACTTTAAGGAGGGTGGGTGAAATGAGTAGATTTCCACAGGTTCGGATGCGCAGGATGCGGGAGACCCCGATTCTACGGCATCTGGCGCAGGAGACGCAGATTTCTATAAGCGACTTCATTTACCCTATCTTTGTGACCCACGGGCGAGGTGTCCGCAACCCTATTGACCCCATGCCCGGAATGTACCAGCTCTCGCTAGACAATCTTATAGCAGAGATAGACGAGGTTGTATCACTTGGCATAGGAGCGGTGCTGCTCTTCGGCCTCCCCGCAAGCAAAGACCCAGAGGGGAGCGAAGCCTACGAATCGAGCGGCATCATACAGGAGGCAATTCGGGTCATCAAGCAGACATCGCCCAATATGCTTGTAATGACGGATGTCTGCCTCGACGAGTTCACCGACCACGGGCACTGCGGCGTTATCAGAAATGGCAGAGTCGATAACGACGCCACGCTTGAACTACTGGCGAGAATGGCAATCTGCCAAGCGGAAGCAGGCGCAGACGTCGTCGCGCCTTCGGCCATGATGGACGGGCAAGTTGCAGCAATACGCACCGGTCTCGACTCCACAGGCTTCGAGCACCTGCCCATAATGGCATACTCGGCGAAATACGCATCCTCCTTCTACGGTCCGTTCAGGGTCGCCGCCGACTCCGCACCGCAATTCGGCGATAGGCGCGGCTACCAGATGGATGTTGCAAACTCACGGGAGGCAATGCGCGAGATACAAATGGACATCGACGAAGGCGCGGACATCATCATGGTGAAGCCTGCCTTGTCGTACCTTGATGTAATAGCCCAGGCGCGCAAGGTGTTCAGATACCCAATGGCAGCATACAATGTCAGCGGCGAGTACGCTATGGTCAAGGCGGCGACCGAAAACGAGTGGATTGACGGGCAGCGCATCACAATGGAGATTCTCACTTCCATTAAGCGAGCCGGCGCGGACATGATAATCAGCTACCATGCCAAAGAAGCGGCGCGCTGGCTGACTTAGCTCTCGCTATTTCATTAGTCCGTTACAGCTTACCCTACCCCATTGGGAAGGCGGCCAGACACGCCAAAACGCTCTGCCCGCTATCTGCGAGCGACTCAACGGTCCGTAATGTCGGCAGTCCGTGCTGTGGGCGCGGTTGTCTCCCATCAGGAAATACTCATCCGATCCAAGTGTGAAGCGAGAGTTAGCCAATCCCAGATAAGGGGGCGTTCCTCGTAGATACGGCTCTGTGAACTTTTGCCCGTTGATATGCAACATTCCCTCGCTGAATGTGATCTGCTCACCCGGCAACCCAACAACACGCTTCAGTATGCTTCGCTCGCAACCTTCAAGTACGGCGACAACAACTTCGCCTCTGGCCGGCGGCTGCTTCGACCCCCTATCACTATGCGCCAGCAGATAGTCTCCCGCAAATAGATTTGGCAGCATACTGTCGCCTTC
>JAGGDZ010000048.1 GCA_024648655.1 Chloroflexota bacterium
ATGCCGCAGAAGCGCAACCCCGACTTTGCTGAGCTTGCGCGAGGGAAGACAGGCAGGGTGTATGGAAGCCTGATGGCGCTGCTAACGCTGATGAAAGGGCTGCCGCTAACCTACAATCGTGACATGCAGGAGGACAAGGAAGGATTCTTCGATACCTTCGACACTCTGCTTGCCACGCTGACAATTTTCGCAGATATGGTTGCGAAAATGGGGATTGTCCCAGAGCGGATGCGAGAGGCGGCGCAAGGGAGCTATGTACTTGCGACTGACATCGCGGATTATCTTGTGGAGAGGGGGATGCCATTCCGTGAAGCGCACGGCGTGGTGGCGCGCCTGTCGCGGTACGCTGTTGAGCAGGGAATGCAATTCGAGCAACTCACATTGGAAGAGTATCAGAGTTTCTCCACACAGTTCGACAAGGAAGTTCTTTCGATAAACGTTGATTCGTCGGTTGCGGCGAGGGATGTGCGGGGAGGTACGGCGTTTGGTCGTGTGCGACAAGCGATAATCGAGGCAAAGGCGCAACTTCACGAGGAACTGGGAGGCGGAAAATGACGACTGAACGACCCATCAAGATAGCGCCTTCCATATTGTCCGCGGACTTCAGCAGGTTGGGAGAGCAGGTTGCGGAGGCGGAGAAGGGCGGAGCGGACGCCATTCACATTGACATCATGGACGGCAACTTTGTGCCTAACATAACCATGGGGCCGATGATAGTGGAAGCGATTCGTGGCTGGACGGGATTGCCATTTGACTTGCATATGATGGTGGACGCACCTGAACGATACATTGACGACTTTGCCAGTGCAGGGGCGGACATCATCACGGTACATGCCGAAGCTTGCAGGCACCTGCACAGGACTGTCCACCAGATACGCGAGGCAGGTAAGAAGCCCAGCGTCGCCATCAGTCCCGCAACTCCCGTTGCCGCAATCGAGGAAGTAATTGGGGACCTCGATCAGGCGTTGGTAATGACTGTCAACCCCGGATTCGGCGGGCAGACGTTCATCGAATCGATGCTGGGTAAAGTCAGCCGCGTCCGCGCTCTGATCGATGGGCGCGGGCTGTCAACCGACCTGCAGGTGGACGGCGGCGTCAGCGCGAGCACCGCGGCGAGTGTGGTTCAGGCGGGCGCGAATGTGCTGGTGGCGGGGTCGGCCGTTTACAACGACCGAATGAGCGTCGCTGAGGGAATTGCGGCGATTCGGGCTTGCTGTAGTTAGTCAGTTCTGACTTACGCCAGCGCCCGCCGTGCCGACTCCAGCGTCGTCTGAATGTCGTCATCCGTATGCGCCGTCGAGACAAACATTGCCTCGAATGGCGACGGCGGCAGATACACCCCCTCTTCCAGCATGTTGTGGAAGAAGCGCCCGAAGCCTTCTCTGTCGGATGCCGATACAGACTCCCATCCGGTGACTTCTTCCGTATTAAAGAAGAGTGTCATCATGGAGCCGACGCGATTGATTCGCAAGGGTACTTCGGCATCCGCGAACACTTCTTGCAGACCTGCCGCAAGTGATGCCGCCTTCGCGCCGAGCGCGTTATAGACGCCCGGCTCTTGCAATTGTTTCAGCGTGGCGATGCCGGCTGCCATCGCGACCGGATTTCCGGACAGTGTTCCTGCCTGATACATCGCTCCGAGCGGAGCTACGGTTGCCATGACTTCCGCGCTGCCGCCGTATGCGCCCACAGGCATTCCACCGCCAATAATCTTGCCTAAGCAAGTTATGTCGGCATTGATTCCGTAACGCTGCTGCGCGCCTCCGTATTCTACTCGGAAGCCTGTGATGACTTCGTCGAATACCAGCAGCGCACCGTGCTTCGTTGTCAGGTCGCGGAGTCCTTGCAGGAAGCCGTCCTGTGGAGGCACCACGCCCATGTTGCCTGCGATCGGCTCCACGATGACGCACGCGATGTCGTCGGGGAAGGATGTGAAGTGTGCATCCACCGATGCAAGGTCGTTGAATTTGCTCAGAAGCGTGTCCTGCGCGAAAGACTCTGTGACGCCAGCACTGTCAGGGACGCCGTGCGCCAGCGCGCCTGAGCCGGCGGCGACGAGCAGCGCGTCTGAATGACCGTGGTAGCCACCCTCGAACTTTACAATCTTCGACCTGCCGGTATATGCTCGCGCGAGGCGCAGGGCGCTCATTGTCGCTTCGGTGCCGGAGTTCACGAAGCGTACCATGTCGATGGACTCGTATGCGTCAGCTACAAATTGGGCAATTTCATTCTCGCGCTCGGTGGGGGCACCGAAACTTGTGCCCTCGCTCGCAGCCTGCGTAATAGCGGCGACAACTCGCTCATTCGCATGGCCTAGGATAAGGGGGCCCCAAGAGCACACATAGTCGATGTACTCGTTGCCGTCCGCGTCCCAAACTCTGCTGCCCGTGCCTCGTGTCAGAAACAATGGATTGCCGCCAACAGCCGCCCATGAGCGCGCAGGACTGTTCACGCCGCCCGGAATTACGCCCTTGGCGGTGTCGTACAACTGAATTGACCTTTCTCGATTCAAGGTTCTACCTCGCTGTTATCCCTCAACTATCCCAACTATGGCAGCGCATATCATACCATCATTGGGACTGGCTGGGCTAACGACGTTATAGAAACAATTTCACAGATGTAGCTTGTACATGTCATTTCGAGCGAGCCGAGAAATCTAAATTCGGAAACAGGGTTGCAGATAACGATTTCTGATTCCTCACTGCGTTTGGATTGACAGAAAAGAAAGCGAGAATGATGACATTGATGACATTAAGGATATATGACATCGTCTTGCGATATAGGTTTGATAGGATATTGATAGGATAAGGTGTATATTAGTTGGACTTATGAACTGGCAACGAAGAAAGGTCTGACACGTGAAGATTACAGGCATCAAGACGCACATATTCTCATCGCAGCACCGCAACGCCAAGCGCAACTGGCTCATATTGCGACTGATGACCGATGAATGCATCGAGGGTATCGGCGAGGCTTCGATGCTGAGTTACGACCCTATGGTGGCGTCGCTTCTGCATGAATGGACCGAGACGTACCTAGTGGGCAAGAACCCGCTTCACCATGAAGTTCACTGGACTCGGATGTACCAGGACAACCTGGGACGCGGTGGTAGGCTATTCAGCACGGCGCTTTCCGGCATCGACATCGCGTTGTGGGATCTACGCGGCAAGGCACTGGGCGTGCCGGTCTATGAGCTGCTGGGTGGGCCGTACACGGACCGCATTCGAGTGTATGCCAATGGCTGGTACACGAATCCAGGGACGCCTGAGCAGAACGGCGAGGAAGCGAAGCGCGTGGTCGCGATGGGCTATACAGCGATGAAGTTCGACCCGTTCGGTCAACATAACTATGTGACAATCTCGCCGGAAGAGGCTCAACTTGCGGAAGATAGAGTTGCGGCGGTTAGAGAGGCTGTGGGACCGAACGTGGAAATTCTGATTGAGGTGCATGCGAAGTTTAATGTCTATACGGCGATACACCTTGGCAAGCGCCTAGAGCAGTACCGGCCATTCTGGTTCGAGGAGCCGGTATCGCAGGAAAATGTGTCGGAGATGAAGCAGGTGCGGGACAGTGTGAACATACCGATTGCGACGGGAGAGAGGTTATACACGAAGTTCCCGTTCTTCGAACTGGTGAAGAACGAGGCGGTGGACATCCTACAACCTGATATGTGCAATGCGGGCGGCATTACCGAGTTGAAGAAGATAGGGGCGATAGCGGAGCCTCAGCACATTATGATGGCACCGCACAATACCAACGCGGCGGTGGGCACGGTGGCGAGCTTCCACCTGGACGCGGCAATGCCGAACTTCCTGATACAAGAATATCACGCGGAGTTCTATGAGCCGCACTACTTTGAAGTGTTCGATGGGCTGCCTAGACAGAAGGGCGGATATGTGGCTCTGCCGAATGGACCGGGGCTGGGGCTGACTTTCAACGAGGAGGTTGCGAAGGCGCACCCCTACAGGCCGCTAGGGCATGGAGAGCGGGGGATATAAGAGATGCGGCTCTCGCGCTGTTCAACTGCCTGTCTTCTCGTGAAACCTGCGCCTCTCAGAAGTGAAGTTCAGACACGAAGGGATAACGCTGTATAGAATTCAGAATTCCGCGTGTTTGGAGCGCCTCCGTCTCTTGGTTCTGCATATGTCTGCGTCTCTACTCTCGCAGTCTGTTGTAGCTCAACTTGCGCTACTCTTGGCTACGCCTGTTGTCTTTGCAGATATTGCTCGGCTGCACATTTCGCATTCGCCTTCAACGCCTCCAGATTCTGTATGTACTCTTCGCGCTTGGGCCGCAAGAATAAAAAGATCACATCCTTGACCCGCTTGCCGGTGGCGTGCTCGGTGACGAGCGCGTAGCTGCCAGCCTGCTCTCTATAGCGGCTGTTGGCGATGTACTCGGCAGCGTCTTTGTCTATGGCATCCGTCTTGTAGTCCACGACTACCAGCTCTCCGTCTTCCTCAAAGAGCAGGTCGATGAAGCCTTCAAGCACACCCTCTCCGATGGGCACGGCAATATGCGCTTCTCGCCAATAGCGGCCGGATGCAACCGCTCTCTGCACGATGTTGCTCATTACGGCAGTCCGAGCGAGTGCTGCAATGTCGGATTGCATCTGTGGTATCCCCTCGGCGTTGGCTTGAGCGCGTGCCGTGTCTTCGATCCCTTCTCCCGTCTTCAAATCTATCGTCTGCAGAACCGCATGCACCGCTCTGCCCAGCGGTGCGCCGCCACGACCGCGCCGCGACGAGTGCATGTCCTCAGTTTCATGATCTGCGTCCGCCTCATCCTTCGATGCACCTGCAAGGCTTGTAGCTGCGACAGACGCGGGCTTGCCCTGCGCGGAGAGAATTTCCTGACGCTTGCTGTCCCACTCTTCTTTCGCTTCTAGAGTATGCGCGGCGCGGTTAAAGGGCCGCAGAGACCGCACTTCTTCGCGGGCGCTTTGCGTTATTGCCTGCGCCTGGTACCGAGGTAGCAGCTCGACCTGCTCCCACAGGTGGTCCTGACCTTCAAGCATATCGGCGATCCGAGTGGAATCCATGACGGTGTTTCTTTGGTTGGGCCGGTGCATGCTCAACACTAGGTGGTCGCGCGCGCGCGTAGTAGCGACATACAGCAGGCGAACATGCTCATGCTCTTCAAGCACCTTCTCTCGCTCACGCAATTTCTCATAGCCTGCCGTCAGGAATTCGTTTCCGCTGCTTCCGATGCCAACCTCGACTTCACCATCATCGAAGATGACGCTGTCCACACGGGATCTGGCGTTGTTGTTCAGTCCTGTGAGGATGACTACTGGGAACTCCAGGCCCTTGGCGGCATGCACGGTCATAATGCGAACGGCTTCTTCGTCAGACTCCGGCACAGGTGTCTCGGTGACGCGAGCGCCTTCTTCAGCCTGGCGCTGCACCCACTCAAGGAAAGATCGCAGTCCACTACCGCCCGCCGTAGCAAACGCACGCGCTTGTTCGACGAGGAATCGGTAGCGCCGCCACTGCTCCCGTGTGCGCGGCTTGCCTATGGCGGATTCCATCAGTCGTCGTCCGCGTATGAAACCGTC
>JAGGDZ010000382.1 GCA_024648655.1 Chloroflexota bacterium
TCCTTGCCTTTCCGGACTCCCGCCCCCGTAGAAAAATGAAAATGTCGGCACAACTTCTGTCGTATGCAGGACAGGTTACAGTTCGATACGGCACACGCGAGTGCTGGGGTCGCAGCAAAACCAGAGTGCGCCTTCGTGCATCGTCAAGCCGTGCAGTTCCGGTTCGCTTACTTCTATTTCGTCTTGTATTTCGCCATTGTCCGGGTCTAGGCGATGTATCTTCTGCATCGCGCGGTCGGCGCACCAGATGGTCTCGCCGTCCCAGGCGATGCCGTGCGGCGCCGCGCCGGGCGTGGGAATGGAGTGTCGGACTTCCAGCGTTTCGGAGTCGAGCAGATAGAGGCGCAAGGCGGGCTTGATTACAACCCACATGGTGTCACCGAGCCACTCCATGCCGTGCGGTCGGTTGTAAGATGGCCCCTTGTCGCGCGGGTCGTGCAGCCCTGTGCCGGGTGGGTCGCAGTATTCGATTGTCGTGCCGTCCATGTTGAGCCTGTACAGGCGTGAGTTGTGGGTGGAGGCGACCCATACCTCTTCGTCCGTGCATGTGAGACCGCTTGACCTGTATGTTTCCGTAGGTATATCGAGCATCGCCTCGCCGGTCTCATAGTCGAGCTTCTGCAGGCGGGCATCGTCGTCGGCTGAGATTACCCAAAGGCCGTCATCGGCAGCCTGCAAGCCGTTAGGGCGGGTGCATGGCGTAAGCCACATGTCTTCGATTTTCGGCATCGCAGCGCTCCTCGGATGTGGTGTGTGAGCGCATTTTAGCATGTTTGGCGATGTACGAACTGAATAGACAGCGTATGCTGGATTTGTTAAACTGAAAGCTACCACAAGTACGGTATTGGGCGGTTAGCTCAGTTGGCAAGAGCGCTACGTTGACATCGTAGAGGTCATAAGTTCAAGTCTTATACCGCCCACCAGAAAACCCCGTCGAAACGCTGAGAAGGCGACGACGCTATGGCAGACGAATCGCACGATAGAATAACCCACATTGACTTGCTGAACTTATGGCACGATGACACGAACTTGCTGCGAGACGAAATACGCAACGAAATGCGCGGGCTGATTGGCGTAGGATTTGCGCTGATGCTCCTTTTTATGGCATTCGTGACTTCCGTTCGTTAAGTGTTCAATTTCAAGATAAAGAACCGAGAGGAGAAAAGATGCGGGAACAACCCAGTGAAAAATCTATGGGCAGAATGCGCAACTTCGTGGAGAAGTATTGCCAAAAGTCGGGAACATTCACGCATCCGGGCGAAGGCGTTACGGAAGCGGTGATTCTCGGGCTTGCGGAGAATGTGGACACGATAGGCAGGCCGCTCTGTCCCTGCCGCTTCTACCCGGACAAGGAAGAAGAAAAGAAGTATCGCACCTGGATGTGCGCGTGCGACGATATGCAGATTTACAAGTATTGCCACTGCTTGCTGTTTGTCACTGAGGACGGTCTGCCCATTACGGAGTACCTTCCTGAAGGTCATGAGGGGCGCGAGATGTACGGGCTTGTGAAAGACCCAACGCCGGACAAGGGACGCCCGCTTCGCCACAAGGCGGAAGAGCGCGAAATCGAGCGCAAGGAGCGACCAAGCTAGATAGGTTGGCAAGTCAGTTTAAGGGTGAAGACAATTCACATCACCCCAATCCCAAGTCTGCACAGGGGCAGGCTCTAGCCCTCCCCTGTCAATAGGGAAAAGACAAGATTTATTCAGGTTTGAGCATAGATTTGGAGGAAAAGGTTCAGATGTCAAAGCCATTCGCGGTAACCGACAGTAGTTTCGATGAGGACGTTCTAAATTCCGACACGCCTGTGGTTGTGGATTTCTGGGCGGAGTGGTGCGGCCCCTGCAAGGCGATCGCGCCAGTGGTGGACGAG
>JAGGDZ010000508.1 GCA_024648655.1 Chloroflexota bacterium
GGGAGACTGTGAAACCCGGACGCCAGTTCGGGTGGAGTCGCACTTGAAATACCGCTCTTTTATATCTTCGGCCCTAACTCCGTCAAAACCGGAGGACCCTGCCAGGTGGGCAGTTTGACTGGGGCGGTCGCGTCCCAAAAAGTTACGGAGGCGTCCAAAGGTTCCCTCAGGGTGGATGGAAATCACCTATAGAGTGCATTGGCATAAGGGAGCTTGACTGTGAGACCTACAAGTCGAGCAGAGACGAAAGTCGGGCAAAGTGATCCTACGGTTCCGAGTGGAAGGGCCGTGGCTTAACGGATAAAAGCTACCCCGGGGATAACAGGCTAATCACGCCCAAGAGTTCACATCGACGGCGTGGTTTGGCACCTCGATGTCGGCTCGCCGCATCCTGGGGCTGAAGAAGGTCCCAAGGGTCCGTCTGTTCGCCGGTGAAAGCGGCACGCGAGCTGGGTTCAGAACGTCGTGAGACAGTTCGGTCTCTATCCGTCGTGGGCGCAGGAGATTTGAGGAGAGCTTTCCCTAGTACGAGAGGACCGGGAAGGACAGACCTCTGGTGTACCGGTTGTTCCGCCAGGAGCACCGCCGGGTAGCCAAGTCTGGATGAGATAAGCGCTGAAAGCATCTAAGCGCGAAGCCAACTCCAAGATTAGATCTCCCATCCCTTTAAGTAGGGAGTAAGGTTCCCGGTAGACTACCGGGTTGATAGGCCGCAGGTGTAAGGTGGGTAACCATTTCAGCTGAGCGGTACTAATAAACCGAGGACTTGACCCACATTAAGGGTCATTTACTCAGAAAATACGCGGTTAACAGGATTCAGTAGCAGGTATAGACTTGTGCCCAGGCGGCTGCGCCAGATAGCGCACCGCCCGGGCGGTAGTTAACTTCGCGGGGTGGAGCAGCGGCAGCTCGTTGGGCTCATAACCCAAAGGTCGCAGGTTCGAGTCCTGCCCCCGCAACCAGAATAGAGAGACGCCCGTCACGTGAGCGACGGGCGTTGTTCTTTCTTATTCACACTCCGCTTTCGCTATTGATGACAGTGTGTCAACCTTCAGAATTGCGGTCGCGCTATTGCTGATGTCCACGGGCGCACTGGCTTGGGGACTACGTTCATCCGCTGTAACTTGAACACCTTCCGACCGTTTCGGTGGGGTGCGGAGGGGGTGTCTGTACGCCAGCGCTAAGATGGTGTTCCGGAACGGAACGATGACGGTCGCGCTCAATGGAGCGACAAGATGCTGCAGTTCACTCGGCGAATTCGCTTAGAGTTGAGATAGTTGCCAAGTGTGCGAACTTTGCATCTTCCTCAGATTGACCCTCTTTCACGCACTGACTATACTGTCCCTATCTCATTTTGGGACATATCGGATAGCGTCATCGGGGCGGATAATGGAGGCGCATGGATGTGCTCATACAGCAAGGTCAAGTATGCTCTGGTTGGCGCCGGATCAAGAGCGCGAATGTTCATAGACCCTCTTGCGACGACGTTCCGTGCGGAAGGGCAATTGGTCGGACTCGCCGATCCCAACCCCGGCAGACTCTCGTACTATAATCGCCGCCTCGTGGATGAGCTGGACTACCACGAGGTGCCGACGTACAGCTCCGTTGACTTCGATCGAATGGTAGAGGAGACTGAACCGGATGTTGTCATTGTCACCACCATAGACGCCTTCCACCACGAGTACGTGGTCAGGGCGATGGAGTTGGGTTGCGATGCGATCACAGAAAAGCCGATGACGACGGATGCGGAGAAGTGCAACCTCATCATCGACACCGCAAAGCGGACTGGCAGGGAGTTGCGCGTAGCCTTCAACTACAGGTGGGCGCCCGGCGCGACAAAGGTAAAAGAGGTGATTTCCGAAGGCATCATCGGCGACGTCCTCCACGTCGATCTCGAATACTGGCTAGACACCAGCCATGGCGCTGACTACTTTCGCCGATGGCACCGCCAGAAGGAAAACTCTGGCGGACTTATCATCCACAAGTCTACTCATCATTTCGACCTGGTCAACTGGTGGATCGACGCTGTTCCCGATACCGTGTATGGCATAGGTCGCCTAGCCTTCTATGGCAAGGAGAATGCGGAGGCAAGAGGAGAATCTGTGACGTATGACAGGTACATGGACCAGGACACCTCCTCCGATCCCTTTGCCATCGATCTCTCAAAGGACGAAATTCTAAGGGACCTCTACCTGGAGAACGAGAGGTACGATGGCTACTTCCGGGACCGAAATGTCTTCGGCGAAGGTATCACCATTGAGGATTCCATGAGCCTGCTGGTCAGGTATCGTACTGGGCCTGTGCTCAATTACTCGCTCAACGCCTATCTTCCCCGAGAGGGCTTTCAGGTCGCTTTCAACGGCAGCCGTGGACGCCTGGAGTACGAGGAGCAGCACGGAGGGATCGGCCGGCGCTCGAAGTTGATACTGTATCCGATGTTCGGGTCGCCCAAGGAATTAACTGTTACCGAGGGAGTAGGCGGACACGGTGGCGGGGACATATTGCTTCAGCACCAGATTTTCGCGCAAGATACGGGGCCGGATACATTGGGAAGGGACGCCGGTCATCAGCAGGGCGCGGCATCGGCGCTCATTGGGATGGCCGCCAATCGCTCCTTCGAGACGGGCGAGGTTGTGTCCGTGTCTGACCTGTGTCCCGGCTTGGGACGCGCAAGCAAGCTGAGTGATCTTATCTAGACTCTCCAACAGTACAGTAAATCTGGGCACATTAGTCACAGAGATGTTTCTACCTGTCTGATGCGGGGAAGAGCCTGCCCCTGTGCAGACAGGAGATGCGGCGAATGAATTATGCCCACCCCCAGTCAAAGGATCGTATGCAATTCTCCGGTGAGGTGATGATATGACCATCCGAGTTGCCGCAATTGGCGTCTGCCACTGGCACTCGATATATGATTCGGCATACCTTCGCCATCTTGCGGCTATGGAGGACGTCGAGATAGTCGGAGTGCACGATGACGAACCTGATATAGCGGAGCACCGGGTCTCTGAAATTGGAGGCGGTATCCCCACTTTCACCTGCTACTCGGATATGCTGGATGAGCTGGACCCCGATTTCGTCCTCGCACTAGGACGACACGACACGATGGCACAGACCGCTCACCACCTTCTCGACAAGGGTATCCCCTTTATCATGGAGAAGCCGATGAGTTTTAACGCCCGCCAGCTCCACGGTGTCGTCGAGAAGGCCGAATCGACAGGCGGTTTCGCTGCCGTGCCGCTCAATATGCGAGACACGCCATTCTTTGCCCACGCAAAGAGACTCCGAGATGAAGGTGCATACGGTTCTGTCTGCCACTTCTACCAGAGGATGAACCGCCCAACCTCGGAACGGTACCCAGCCTGGGGCTCCCCATGGATGCTAGACCCGGCAGCTGCTAATGGTGGATGCCTTCGCAACCTTGGCGCTCACGGGCTTGATGCATTCGTTAATCTCACCGGTGAAGGGGAGGAGATCGAGGTAACCGGCGCCCAGCTCAGCCGGAGCGCCCTTGGAAAGCCGATTGAAGACTACGCTTCTGTCCTGGTTCGATCGAAGAGCGGAATTCTGGGTACTATTGAAGTGGGTAATGGCTTTCCAAGGGACGGGACCGATGCCAACTTGAAGGTAGCATTCGAGAGGGCAATACTGAGGATGGAAGGTGAGCGCATCGTGCTTGAGACTCCGAACGATTCTTATTGCCTCTCGAATGACGATGGCGCACCGAGCGTATTGAGGCGAAGTCTGGATGCCGCCGTCCGGGGTGGTCCACCCCCCGTCAGCGTCGCGGACTGCTACAGAGCGGTGCGGCTTATAGACCTCGCCTACATCGCTGCCGGCAACCCCTACGGTACCGCCGCCGTCTAGCTCGGCTTAACCGTCAAGCCTCAGTTACCTCTGAACGCGCTCGATGTTAGTCGGCAGAGTTAGCATATCTCACGTTCGGATGTTCTCAGCGTGTGTTGATATTCGGATTCGCCCTTCCCGTCCGTGAGAACCCACAATAGACAAGATTCAGTAATCAGGTATCAACGGTCAGCCAACAGCAGTCAACCCGACGCTGAAATCTGGGAGCTGACGGCCGACAGCTAAACCGGCGCGGGGTGGAGCAACGGTAGCTCGTCTTTCTCATAACACAAAGGTTGTGCGTTCGAGCACTGCCCCCGCAACCAAAAAGAAATAATAGACGACCGTCGGAGTGGCGGGAGGTTTGCGTTGTGGCGCTCCGGCGAGTGTACACTATGTGCAGAAGATTTCGCTAGGAGAGTGATGACATGGTACAAGGTATATGCCCCGACGACCCAAGACTAAGCTGGCAAGGCGCCATATCGTTCGTTGATACAGAGGAATGGAGGATGCCGTGGCGCATTCCGCACGACCAGATTTCGTTTTTCCCCCCTGACGCACTGCGAGAGCGCACGGCGATGCCGGCGGGGGTGAGGATTTCGTGCCATACGGACACGGAGTTCCTCTCGGGCCGGATTGAGCCGATAGGTGGGGAACCGGAGGAGGAGAACAGCAGCTTGGACCTGTACTGCGACGGTGAGTTTCAGAGGTCTGTTGGGTTGGAGGGTCGGACGGAGTTTAGATTTGACGATCTGCCACGAGGCGAGAAGCTGCTTGAGCTGTGGCTGCCGCAGCATCGCGAGTTCCGGCTGCGAAGGCTCGAAATGTCAGAAGGGGCGACTATCCGGCCGTATGAAGATGCGCGAGCAAAGTGGGTTACTTACGGCAGTTCGATTACGCACTGCCGCGCGGCGGAGAGTCCTAGTCTCACCTGGCCTGCGATAGTTTCCCGGGAGCACGGCCTGAATCTGACGTGCCTGGGGTATGGCGGCAACTGCCATCTGGAGCCGATGATAGCCCGGATGATGAGGGATATGCCAGCGGACTTTCTATCGATGAAGGTGGGAATCAATATCTATGGGTCGGAAAGTTTGAGCGAAAGGACCTTTCAGTCTGCGATCATCGGATTCGTGCAGATAGTGAGGGAGAAGCATCCTGAGACGCCTTTCGTGGTTATTTCGCCCATATTTTCGCCGCCGCGGGAGACGGTTCGGAACGCTGTTGGGCTTACTATCGAGGAGATGCGGCAGGAAGTAGAGGAAGCGGTGCTCGCCATGAAACGGCAGGGCGACGCCAACCTGCATTATGTCAGCGGGCTTGAGATATTTGGCACTGACCTTGGGCACCTGCTGTTTGACGACCTTCATCCGGACGCCGAGGGGTATAAGATTCTGGGTCGGAACTTCTTGGACAAGGTAGCTCGGAAGTTCTTTGTGTAGCGCCGGCTGAAATAGGCAAGGACGGTCACGACGGTTTAGTCGGCCACCGCCACCGCATCCTCAGCGAATTCGGGCATAACTTCCGATGAGAACATCTCAATGCAGCGGAGGGACTTGTCGAGGTCCAGCCCCGCCGCGCCGAATTTGCCGAAGATGCGATTGATGCCTTTGGATCGAAGGGCTTCTATGCGCTCGCAGACGACTTCGGGTGTTCCGATAAGCGGGAGGATGCCTTCTTCACGGGCGCGTTTGCCGGCTTCAAGGCGGTCCCGGTCGCGGTGTACCCAGTGCTTGTAATTGTCGGGGATGACGCCGTTCTTGTCGGCGGGGTTGCCGACGCGGTAGAATTCTTCGTTTATGTGGTCTTCGAGGCCTTTGATGTCGTTTTCGGCCTGCTCCATGGTGGGTGCGACGTAGATGTTGGTGCTGACGGGCAGGTCGATGTGCTCATGCGGATTGCCGTAGTGCTCCATGCGCTCGTGCCAGAGGCTGACGACCTGCGGTGTCTGTCCGAGTGTGGTCGTGGGGCCGCCGACGATGATGGGCAGCCCGCGCTTTGCCGCGTTGTCAACGCTCTCCGGGCTGGTGCTGACCGCGATGTAGATGGGAGGGTCGGGCTTTTGGATGGGCTTGGGAATGACCCAGGTATCCTCGAAGTCCACGAACTTGCCCTTGAATGTGGTCCTGCCTTCCTCCCAACATGCTTGGATGACATCAAGGTACTCATTGAACATCTCACGGGAGTGGGCGATGTCCACGCCGAGTCCGTGGAACTCTTGCGCCTGATAGCCCGCGCCCACGCCGAGGTTGAAACGGCCTTTGGAAATGATGTCGATGATGGCGCTTTCTTCGGCGACGAGGACGGGGTTGTGGAAGGGCAGCACTACTATGGCGGTGCCGATGCGCGCGTTTTCGGTCTTGGCGGCGACTGCGCCGAGGAATGAAAAGATGCCTGATAGCATGCCGTGCCGGGAGAAGTGGTGCTCGCCGAGCCAGATGTCCTGCAAGCCGAGCTTGTCGGCAAACTCAATCTGCTCCAGCGAAGCGTCGAAGGCGCGCTCAGCGGTCCAATCTTTGTGCCAGCGTAGAATGTCGAACATGCCGAATCTCATGGGTTTCTCCTAGCGGGGAACTAACATTAGTGGACCGGATGGGGAAGATATATCCTCACATCCTCAGATTAACTCTGTCCCCTAGAGGGCCTGTCCTCTATAGGGCCTGTCCTCTATAGGGAAGGGATATTTCGTTTAGCGCAGGTTACCTGTTGCGGAGGCGGGGGTCAAGGACGTCGCGCAGAGAGTCGCCGAACAGGTTGAAGGCGAGTACGGTTATGGTGATTGCAAGTCCTGGGTAGAACGCCATCCACCACATGGGCTTGAATGACGAGAAGTTGGCGAATGCGAGCATGTTGCCCCAGGTAGCGGTGGGCGGCGGTACACCCGCGCCGAGGAAACCCAGTCCGGACTCGATGAGAATGGCGACGCCGAGATGTGCGGTAGCCAGAATGAGGTAGGGTGCGACGCACTGCGGGGCTACGTGGCGGAACATGATGCGTAGGTCCTTGGCGCCGATTGCGCGCGCGGATGTTACATACTCCATCTCGCGTATCTGCAATGCCACAGAGCGGATGACCCTTCCTCCAAATGGGAGGCGCGTAACCGAGATGGCGAGGATCACCGTCCACAGGCTCGGATCCAGTGCGGACAGCAGCAGCAGAGCCAAGATCACGTCGGGGAACGCCTGTAGAATTTCCAAGAAGCGCTGAAGTATCAGGTCAACCTTGCCACCCGCATAAGCACTTACAACGCCTATAAGCGCCCCGCCGGTTGTTCCGAACAGCACTGCTACGACAGCTACAGTCAGGGTTGTGCGTGTTCCGAAGATTACCCTGCTCAGTACATCGCGTCCTTGCTGGTCTGTGCCAAATAGATGGTCGGCGTTCGGGGCGCCGGACATATGGGTGAAGTCCCCCTTGTGCTCAGGCCATGGAGTTATCAGAGGTGCAGCGATCGCCATTAGAATCATCAAGAGCAAGACAATGGCACCTGCCGCTCCAAGCGGATTCTGCAAAACGAAACGTCGCAGCACACGCCACAAAACACTGCTCCGCGAGCGCTCCGCCCGTTCTGCTAAACTGGTTGCTTCAGTCGTTGTCTGCATCTGATCGGTATGTCTTATGCTGATCTCTTATGAGTATCGTATCCGTGGGTCGAGCCATCCGTACATAATGTCCACGAAGAGGTTCGTGAGGGTGAAGATTATTCCATAGAGCAGTACAAGATTCTGAATCATCACGACATCGCGCTCAGCTATGGCACGGATAAGTATTTCGCCCAGTCCTCTGACATTGAAGACCTTCTCCATCGCCACAGAGCCACCGAGCAGGAAGCCTAGAATGATCCCGGAAATGGTCAAGACAGGCAGGATGGCGTTCTTGACGGCGTGGCGCATCATGGTGACGCGCTCCATCAAGCCCTTTGCGCGGGCAGTTCTGATGTAGTCCTGCCCAATGACCTCAAGCAGGGAAGAACGCGTCATACGCGCGATGTAAGTCGCACCTCCGATGCCCATCATCAGAATGGGCGCCCAGACGATTTGCAGGTTCTGCTTCGGATCTTCCCAGAGCTGGGCGGATGCGATTGGAGATGCATAGCCGAACTGCACCGCCAAAAAAATCACTAGCAGCAATCCTAACCAGAAACCCGGTATCGCCAGGAACAAGATGGTCCCTACGCGAGTCACATAGTCGGCAATAGAGTTACGCTTCAGCGCCCCTATCAAGCCTACAGGGAAGCCGATTATCCACGATAATACAGTCGAGCCAATCGCGAGCTCTAGGGACAGAGGCGCCCGTCGCTTCAGCACGTCCGCGACCGTATCGGTGCGGAAGAACGACCTACCAAGCTCAAGCGTGGCAAGGTCTCTCAGCCAGTTTAGGTATTGTATGTAAAGAGGTTTGTCCAGTCCCAGAGCTTCCATGAGGGCTTCGCGCTGCTGCGGCGTGATTCGCGACACTTCGTTTGTGCCATAGAAGGCGATGAGGATGTCGCCCGGAATAATTCGCAACACAACGAAGATTACCACCGTAATCGCAAGTAGTGTCGGTATAGCGTACAGAAGCCTTCGTACAAGATAAGTGCCGATTGTCTTATCCTCCGTGCTTCGAATGAATAGACGGACTTATGCTGTGTTCTCCCGTCCCCCGCGATGTCCGTCCGCAGGGGACGGGGATGTTTTAGTTCGATTGTTGTGAATTAACGCGGGAAATGCGGACTGTTCTGGTCGAGCCACCAGGTACCACGGCGTTCGGCGTTGTAGATGCCAACGCTGTATTCTCCGGTTTGCCCCTTCACGTAGTCCCAGTATGCGTCGGCGAACTCTTCCCAGGCGGCGGTAGCGAATGGGACCTGCTCCTCCAGCAAGAGGTCAAGTTCGTTCACGTATTCCTTGCGCTTGGAAGCGTCAAGTTCGTTGTCTATCTTGTCAAGCAGAGCGTCCACTTCCTCGTTGCAGAAACCGCCATAGTTTTCAGTTGATCCGCAGCCGTACCACGCCCTCATATAGGAGGACGGGTCGCCGAACGGGAAGACTGCATACGAAACGGCGAGGTCGAAGTTTCCGTCCTGGATGCTTTGAATTGCAACAGGACCTTCGCGCGGCTTCTGCTCTACGTTGATTCCCTGTTCGCTGAGCAGCTGGGCAATCAGCGGTCCCCAAACTGCATAGTGCCCTTCAACGGAATAGGTAATACTCAAATCCAACCCGTCTCCGTAGCCCGCTTCTTCGAGCAATGCCTTGGCTTCTTCAAGGTATGGGCCCTTATCGGCAGTGGGGACACAGGTTGGCCTGGCGCGCAGGTCTTCGTATGACGATGCCCAAGGGCTCCACCTGAAGACGTACCCGCAACCGAAGCCGTTGAGCGATACCGTCTTGAATACACTGTCTTCCATAGCGTCCCTGTCGATAATCAGGTTGATAGCCTTCCGCACACGGACATCGCTCAATGGTCCGCCGGTGTCCTGTTTCATCCAGATGCCTTGAACGGTTGTCTGTGCGTAGCGGTGCAGCTTCATGCCCTCAGGTGTGTCCGCAAGCCAGTCGTGATATGACTTGGGGTCGAGAACACGCGCATAGTCCGACTTCTTGGCGAGGAACGCGGCTATTTTGGTCTGGGCGTCCGGCATGTGATAGACGTTGATGCCGTCCATATAGGGAAGGTTTGGATTCCAGTAATCCGGGTTCGCCTCTATCTTCCAGAACTCTGCGTCTCTGTGTTCTTTGTATCTGTATGGACCCGTTCCAGGGTAGTTAGGGATGGTCCGCAAGTCGTAGTTATTGTCTTCCAGGGTCTGCTTACGCACGATGACATTGAACCCGGTGGCGAAGGCATTCAATATGAAATCTGCCGCTCGTGCCTCTTCCAGAACCAGCTTGAATGTGTAGTCATCGGGTGCCTGCACCCCGTCCGCGGCTACAGCGGAGAAGAGGGCTTGTCGGCGGCTTGACACGTGGTCTGGCGGGAAGATGATTCTGTCGAAGGTCGCCTTTACATCAGCGGAGGTCATGTCTGCGCCATCGTGGAACTTGACCCCCTCCCTCAACGGGAATGTGAAGGTCTTGCCATCCGATGAAACTTCCCAAGATGTGGCAAGGCCCTGTGCTATGATGCCCCTGTCCGAGTCTGTGGGATCGTTCATGACCAGCAGGTCAAACAGCGGACACTGTGGGGTGCAGTTGTTGGTCGTGCCCGACTGGTGCAGGTCCAGATGTGGCGGGTTCGCCGCGAAGCCGTATTCGAGCCAGCCACCACGCTGTGGACTGTCTTCGGGCGCCATCAAATAGGTTAGCTCGACTTCGGCTGCGGGAACCGGAGTAGCCGCTGCCGGAAGAGCTGGCTGCTGTCCCGTAGTGCCTGCGCCTGCTGCCTGCTTGGCTATCGGAGCTGCGGTTGGCGCGGACGCCGCTTGGGCGGGGGCATCTGCGGGCGCTGCGGTTTCAGGCTCTTCTGCGCCGGAGCAGGCGAATAGTGTCATTGTCAGAGCGACGATTACAACAAACGGCAGTAAGGTCTTGAAACAAATCTTCATTCGGCTCCTCCTGGCAGGGCGCGGCACTTCGGGGTTTACTGCATTATTGTTTCCTCGTCAACGCTCGTGATTAAGAGGCGGAATACTTTAGATTGTTCCAGAATATAATTCCAAGTGTGGTCTTTGTCAACCGCGCAAGCCCTGTAGTCCTGACAGAAACTCCCGGTCTTGGTGTGGGAGGCGCCTTCACTACCAGGATATATCATGAAACATGATACAAAATGTTTGTCGATATACCTATACGGCATTGGGATAAGATGCTAACCTTTAAGTCTTCTCAAACGTTGTACACATGCGAAGGCGAAATATGTTGAACAATAGTATGGCTGGGCGTAGTATTGGCAAGAGAGGTATAAATTAACCTAGCATTGTTCTGAGCCATTATGATATAAATAAAACATTATACTAATATGCTGCGTAAACTTGGATTTTGAAAGACTCTTCCATCCCGACATAAAATTATGCGGAACGATGTAATGACCACTTTGGAGGCAATCATGGAAGGCCGTACCGAAACACCGGGTGCAGGCTTCGAAGATGCCAGAAATGATGTCGTGAAGACTGTACGGACGATCAACAACGATGGGCGGGATTACGCGGGCGAGACGACTGATACCATTCGCGAATACCTGACGGCTATCGGACAGCATCCTCTGCTTGACAAGTCCGATGAGATTCGGCTTGGCTTAGCGGTGGAGCGCCGCATGGAATTGAAGCAACGCCGAGAGGAGTTCGCCAAGGAGAACGGTTTTGTGCCGTCCACGTCAGACCTCGTGTTCGAGATATACATGGCGCTGCTTGGCAGCCGAGATACGCTGATAACTTTTGCGGATGTGCTTGGCGCGAGTGAGCTTGGATATGAACTGAGAAACGACGCTTCGATTAGCGACGTCCTTGAGATTCGTAAGGTGCGAGATGCGCTCGACCTGCCGATGGACGCCGCGACCAAGTCGGAGCTGGCGCTGACGCTCGATGTAAAGGAGGCGGACGCGGTCGCAAAGATAGCCGCAATATCGCGGCTGCGCTGGCTGCTGCCGCTTGAAGTCATTGGAGTGCTCGATGAGGGCACGGAAAGCGGCCTGTCGGACGATCTGATTCTCGCGGTTGAAGACTGGTGGAAGACCATCGAAAATGTGGGCAGGGACGCGGGCGAAGATCTGACGAACTCCAACCTGCGACTGGTCGTGAGCATTGCGCGTAAGTACCAGAATCGGGGTTTGCCGATGCTGGACCTGGTGCAAGAGGGCAATCTGGGCCTGATGCGCGCGGTGGAGAAGTTCGACTCGCACAGGGGTTTCAAGTTCAGTACATACGCAACATGGTGGGTGCGGCAGGCAGTTACGCGAGCGTTGGCGGACCAGGGTCGGACAATCCGACTGCCGGTGCATGTCGTGGAGCGCTTGCAGCAGCTCGGTTCGGCAGAGCGCGACCTTCATCGCCAGTTCGACCGGGATGCCACACCGGCGGAGATTGCTGAAGAGTTGGGCTGGACGCTGGAGACGGTTGAAGTATTGCTGCAGCAGCGGCAGCATACCGTTTCGTTGGAGACGCCGGTCGGCGAAGAGGAGTCCACATTGGAGGACTTCATTCAGGACACCGGCGGCTGGGCGACCGATGAGATGGCGATACGCCTGGTTACGCGGCAGAATGTCGTGGACGCAATGCAAGACTTGCCTCCACGTCTGCGTCTAGTGTTGACACTGCGATTCGGCTTCCTCGATGACCGTCCGAGGACGCTTGAAGAGGTCGGGCGAGAGCTTGGGGTTACTCGCGAGCGCGTGAGGCAGTTGGAGCGGCAGGCATTGGACAGGCTTCGCAGTTCAGGACGCCTGCCGACCCTCGCAGAGCACGGCGCAATCTAGTGCGCTAAATCGCAATCTAGTGCGCTAAATGATGTGGATCCGAGTGCGGAGGCAATAGATGCGGGGTGACCAAAAGGTCACCCCGCATCTGTTAAATAAACTGTAGGTCGCGCCCTTGTTGCCGTAATCGACTGTTGGTGTGTTGTCGCACCCTGCGTATTGTGTCAGCTTTCGTCTTCCGAGTGGGGTATTACGAGCACGGGTGTGTTGCCAGTGCGAATGACGGCGTCTGTTACGCTGCCCAGCACCCAGCGTCCCAGTCCGGTGCGTCCCTGTGTGCACATCGCTATGAGGCTGTTTGGCTGAGTCTGAGCGTACTCGACGATTTTGCTCGCGGCGCCACCTTCCAGCGATTCCCACTGTGCCTCGAGAGCGTACTCCCGCGCAAAGGCGTCTGCGGCGGATTGGATATATTCGTCCGCAGCCTGCTGCGCTTGCTGTATAAGGTCGTCAGGGTAAGAGTGCATGTCATACACGGAACCTGAAAAGACTTGTGCCGCAGACGGGATGCAGGTTATGAGCGTGGAATCCAAGTTCAGCGCGCCTGCTAACTCTCCTGCAATTGGCAGGACATCTTCAGAGCGTTCGGACATATCGAGGGGAATCACAAGATTCTCGAATGAGGTGTCAAGTGTTTCTTCGCCCTCGCGGGGATGAACTACTAGCACGGGCGTCTGGGCGCGGGGCAGAATTGCAGTCGTTACGCTGCCCACTATCATGCGCCTGACACCGGAGCGTCCATGAGTGCTCAAGACAATCAGATCGGGCTGACGCTCTTCGACGTAGTTAAGGATAACTGCTGCTGCCGCGCCTGCTTCGCGGTGCGTCTCACATTGTATGCCCTCTGACTGAAGCCTTTCTGCTATGGCACTTAGGTAATTCGACATACTTGTCTGCGTCCTGAAGCTTGGCGCAGTCGTAACCTCGCCAAACATGTCTATATATGGGTCGCCGTCCACATGCAGCAACACAACCTTGGAGTTCAGCCTGACTGCGAGGGGGGTTACATAGGCAAGCGCAGCCTCTGAGAGTTCCGACCCATCCAGTGGGACAACTATGTGATCGAACAATGCTGCTCTCCTTATTATTATTGTTCTTTGGAACTACCCATTGAATGAAAAATATGATAGCGCAAGACGCCGGGACCTGTGCATTGTACACCCAAGTCCCGGCACATCTGCTCGCACTTCTGATTTAGCGCCCGCGCCTAAGTCTGGCTGCCGTTGGCCGTCCCTTGCATCGCCATCGTAACTGAGGCGGGATTCATCGGCAGCTCATCCATGCGGACGCCTACTGCATCGTGGATGGCATTAGCGATCGCCGCCATAGGCGGAACGATGGATACCTCGCCCACGCCGCGAACGCCGTATGGATGCGACGGATTGGCGACCTCGACGATGACCGTGTCAATCATCGGCAGGTCTAGTGAAGTGGGCATTCTGTAGTCTAGCAGGCTTGAGTTATCCATCTGCCCGTTAGCATTCATGTAATACTCTTCATTGAGTGCCCAGCCGATGCCCTGCACGACGCCGCCTTGAATCTGACCTTCCACATAGCTGGGATGAACCGCCTTGCCGGCATCCTGCACCGCGGTGTAGCGCAGGATCGTCACCTTGCCCGTCTCGGCATCAACTTCAACATCTACTATGTGCGTGGCGAATGCGCTGCCCGGACCTGCCGGGTCGAGGTTGGCGCGCCCAACGACGGGACCGCCGGTTTCGGCGAGACGCTCAGCCATTTCCTTGAAGCCAATGCTCAACTCAGGGTCGGACTTGTGCCGGAAAGTGCCGTCCTCGAAGCCGATCTGGTCAACGTCGGCTTCCCACATCAGGGCAGCTCGCTCGATCATCTGGCGCTTCACATCCTGAGCCGCTTCGAAGCTTGCCCAGCCGGTCTTGAAGGCTGCGCCGCTGCCACCGGTCATCGAAGTGTAGCCGATGGTCTCGGTGTCTCCGATCTGCGGGTTCACGTCTTCTACGGGAATGCCGAGCACCTCTGCGAACTGCTGCGCGGCAGCGGGTCGAGTGCCGCCGATGTCCACCGAGCCGATGGTCAAGTTCACGGTGCCGTCATAGTTTACGTTCGCTGTGGCACATGCGGCACCCGCACCGTTCATCCAGAAGCCGGTTGCCACGCCGCGCCCGCGGTTAGCCCCTTCGAGCGGTGTCCGGTAGTGCTCATGATCCCGCGCCGCTTCATTGGTCTCTATGCATCCGATAATGGGATTGACCACGCCGTAGCTGCGGCGGGTGCCTTCCTTGGCGCCGTTCATGATACGGAAGTCGAGCGGGTCGA